>CAUYZA010000157.1:0-7210 GCA_963577225.1 Dehalococcoidia bacterium
ACGTGACGGTGCTGGCGCCGGCCACGGAGAACATGCCCGGCGGCAGCGCGATCAAGCCCGGCGACGTGCTCAAGGCGATGAACGGCAAGACGATCGAGGTGATCAACACGGACGCCGAAGGCCGTCTGATCCTGGCCGACGCGCTGAGTTACGCGAATCACTTGGGGCTGACGCCGCTGCTGGATGTCGCCACCTTGACGGGCGCCTGCGCCGTGGCGCTGGGCAATGTCGCGACAGGGGTCATGACCAACGACGACAATCTGGCCGGTGAGGTGATCGAGGCGGGGGTCCGCGTCGGCGAGAAGTTCTGGCAACTGCCGATGTACGAGGAATACGAAGAGCAGATCAAGTCGAACGTGGCCGATGTCAAGAACACCGGCGGGCGGCTGGCCGGCGCGCAGACCGCCGCCAAGCTGCTCGCGATGTTCTCCGAGGACACTCCCTGGGCCCACCTCGACATGGCCGGCACCGACGACTCGGATAAGGTCAAGGGAATCTACGTCAAGGGCGCGACGGGCACGCCGGTGCGCACCTTGGTCAGCTTCGTGCGTGCGCGCGGAGGCGCGCGGTTAGCGCCGCGCTACGACTCGGACAGCTTGGGGGAACGATGAGCGAAGAACAGATCACCGACCTGGCGCCCGAGGAGGAAGCTCGCCTGCGCGAGCAGTACACCAAGGAGATGGAGGACTTGGCGGCCAAGTTCTGCGAAGAACGCGGCTACGTCCTGACCAACGGCGACATGACGATCGGCGACTTCGTCAACATGCGGCTGAAGTTCGGCAAATTCTTCTGCCCCTGCCAGCCAACCAACACCGACGACACGATCTGCGTCTGCCCGCCCGTGCTGAATGGCATGGTCGATTTCGAGGGCAGTTGCTTCTGTAATTTCTTCTCGCTGCCCGAAGGCAAGACCGCGATCAAGGACGAAATCCTCGACGACTAGGGACGCGGCCGCCGGCTGTCTCAGCCGAGCCGCGCCACGACGCGGTCGAGCACGCGCTGCGCCACGTCGTACTTGTGCAGCAGTGGCAGTTGCTCGCTGCCGCCGTCACGGTCGAGCAGGGTGACCTGATTCGTCTCGGTGCCGAAGCCGGAGTGGACGTCGCCATCGGAGACGTCATTGGCGACGATGAAGTCCAGCCCCTTCGACTCGACCTTGCGCGCCGCGTTGGCAAGAAGCTCCTCGGTCTCGGCAGCGAAGCCAACTTTAATCAGGCTTCCCTCGACGCCGGCGATAATGTCGTCGGTCTGCTCCAGATCCAGCTTTAGCCCGCCGTCCCCATCCTTCTTCAGCTTCTGGTCCGCCGCCGCCGCGGGCCGGTAGTCGGCGACCGCGGCGGCCATGATGATCGCGTCGGTGCCGGTCACGCGCTCGTCGACAGCCTGCTTCATCTCTCTGCCGCTGACGACCCGGCGGATCACCACACCGAACAGCCCGGCCGGCGGCTCTTGCGTCGTGATCAGGGTCACGGCCGCGCCGCGGTCACGCGCCGCCTCGGCGACAGCGAAGCCCATCTTGCCGGTCGAGTGATTGCCCACGAAGCGGACGGGGTCGATCGCCTCGCGCGTGCCGCCCGCCGTGACGACGACGTGCTTGCTGCGCAGATCGCCGCTGGCCCGGCCGATCACGGCACGCACCGCGCCGACGACATCGGCCGGCTCCACCATGCGACCGAGCCCTTCGCGGCCGCTGGCCAGGCGGCCCTTGGCCGGGCCGGCGATCATGACGCCGCGCGCGCGCAAGCGCTCAAGGTTTTGCTGCACCGCCGCGTTGGCGAACATCTGCGCATCCATCGCGGGCGCGACGACCAGCGGAGCCGTCGTCGCCAGAGCGGTCAGGGTCAGCATCGAATCGCCGATCCCGATGGCCAGCTTGGCCAGCGTCGTAGCGCTGGCGGGGGCCACGACCAGCGCATCGGCACGCCTGCCGAGTTCCACGTGCAACTCCGGTTCAACATCGGTCGCCCACATGTCGAGCGCGACTTGGCCGGAGATCAGATTGCGGAAGGTGAAGGCCGGTGCAAAGCGGTTGGCATTTTCAGTCAGCGCGACATCCACCGTCGCGCCCGCGTCCTCGAGTCGCCGTGCGATCTCGAAGGCCTTGTAAGCCGCGATCGAGCCGCTCACGCCCAGCACGACACGCTTCTCGCGTAGCGGCGCGGGGCGGGGAACGTCGCTCGGGCGGGGATCAGCGTCAGGCACTGTCGTCTCCAGTGGGTGGCCTCCAGCGCGGAGGGCTCCTAAGGGGTGCCTTCGGCGTTCAGGCTGTAGAGCAACTGCAGGCCCTCCAGCGTAAGGTCCGCGTCCACGATATCGACCGCCGTCGTCTCGCGCGCGATGCGGGCGGACCAGCCGCCGGTGCCGATCACCTTGCCGCCGCCCAGCTCCTGCTTGAAGCGCTCGATGAGGCCTTCCACCAACCCCACGTAGCCGAAGAGCAGGCCGGATTGCACCGCTGTCGTGGTGTTGGTTCCGATCGCCGCGGGCGGGCGATCGATCTCGATCTGCGGCAGCCGGGAGGCGCGCTGGAAGAGCGCTTCGGCCGCGATCCCGATGCCCGGAGCGATCGCGCCGCCCAGGTAGCTGCCGTCAGCGTCGATCGCGTCGAAGACCGTGCCCGTGCCGAAGTCGACGATAATCAGCGGCCCAGGTCCGTAGCGATCGAGCGCCGCCACGGCGTCACAGAGGCGGTCCGCGCCCACGTCCGAGGGGCGGTCGTAGTGAATCAGCGGCACGCCGCGCATGTTGGGCCCCACCACCATCGGCTCGAGATCGAAGAAACGCCGGCAGACGCTCTGGAAGACAGACTGCAGCGGCGGCACGACTGAGGAGAGGATGGCGCCGTCGATCTGCGCTAGATCCACGTCCTCGGCGCGCAGCAGCGACGTGAGCTGGATGCCGTATTCGTCGGCCAAGCGGTCGTGGTCGGTCGCTAATCGCCAGGTTGGGCCCAGCGTGCGATCGGCGAAGATGCCAACGTGAATCGTGGTGTTGCCGATGTCCATCGCTAGCAGCATGTTGGTTCTCCGCGTCATAAGCGGCTCGGCGCCACCAGTTGCAGCTCCGCGGCGGCATCGTACGGGAGGGCGGAGCAAGTGTGAATCCTGCGGCCGACGAACGCTCGCCAAATCGGGTAACGAGGTCACGCCGGATCGGGTCGGGCGCCGAGTTTGGGTGCTGGTGCCCGATCTGGGGATCCATCGTGGACACAATGTTGACAGCCCGGTACGAGGTTGACCAGAACGCTTGCCACGACCTAGGGGCACGCGTATTCTCGCAGCCGGTCGGCCCCGTGGCGGCCCGCAGAAACGGATTTTCAGAGAAACGGACTCCGTCGCCGCACCGGGATGTGTTTCGCTACGGACCCCGAGTCCGGGCGCGCCTCATCATCCCCGGCGATACAGGTTGGCAAGGATCGGATGGCGGATGGCGAACGGCGCCAGCGACTCACTGCCCGGCCGCGGCGAGCGGCCTGCGTCTCTGGTCGCTACCTGGCGACGCTGCCTCGACCGCCTGCGGCGCGTCGTGCCAGGCCCCTCGTTCGAAACCTATCTGGCTGAGTCGCACGCCGTTGGAATGAACAGCGGCGTGCTGCAGATCGGCGTCGCCAGCGACTTCGCACGGGAGGCGCTGCGCACGCAGTTCTACCCCGTCATCTCCGAGGCCCTGACGGCGGTCGCCGGACGCCGCATGGAGTTCGAATTCGTCGTGCGCGCCAAGCCGACCGCCGCCACGGCCCCCACCCGCGCGTTGGACACGCCCGCCCGCACGCCGGTGCCCCGCTCGCGACCGGTGCTGGCGCCGCACTACACCTTCGAGACCTTCATAGTGGGCCGCTCCAACCGGCTCGCGCACGCCGGTGCCGTGGCCGTCGCCGAGCACCCCGGCGAGGCCTATAACCCGCTCTACATCTACGGCGGCGTCGGCCTGGGCAAGACCCACCTCCTGCAAGCGATCGCACACGTGACCGCCCCGCAAGGCACCACGATCTACGTCTCGGCCGAGACCTACACGAACGAATTCGTCACGGCGCTGCGCGAACGCACGATGGAGCAGTTCCGCGAGAAGTACCGTCGCAACGTGGACGTGTTGATCATTGACGACATCCAGTTCATCAGCCGCGGCGAGCAGACACAGGAAGAGTTCTTTCACACCTTCGATGCGCTCTTCCAGCGCGGCAAGCAGATCGTGATGACGAGCGATGTCTCGCCCAAGCTGCTGACGTTGCTGGAGGAACGGCTGCGCTCCCGCTTTGAGTGGGGCCTGATCGTCGATATCGCTCCGCCCGATGTCGAGACGCGGCTAGCGATTCTGCGCGCCAAGTCGGACCGCGAGGGGCTCGACACCCCGGAAGAGGTCCTGCTGCTGACGGCGCACCGCGTGCAGGACAACATTCGCCAGCTCGAGGGGGCGCTCAACCGCATCGCCGCCTTAGCCCGACTTCAGCGCCAGCCGATCACGCGCGAGTTGGCCGCGGAGGCGCTCAACGCGATCACCTCCACGCCGCGCGCCTCCGTGCCGATGCCGTCCGTGATCTTGGACGCCGTCGCGCAGGTGACGAACATTCCCGTCGACGCGATCACGAGCAAACGCCGCGAGAAGCAGGTCGCGTACGCCCGCCATCTCGTGATGTACCTGCTGCGCGACTTGGCCCACCAGTCTTACGCACAGATCGGCCGCCTGCTGGGCGGACGCGACCACACGACCGTGCTGCACGGCTTCCGCCGCATCGAGAAGCTGCTGGAAGACGACCCCGACGTGCGTCGTGATCTGATGGAGATCCGGGCCGCCATCGCCGCCCGTTGATCGTCATTCTCCGTGGATAAGTGTCCGTCATGGCGTGGAGAACTGCTTCGCCTTGGGGCCAACTCTGAGCCGCAGCTGACGATTCAGTGGCTGCGGCACGCCGCTGCACACGCCCTTTCCACCTTCCTCCCCGAAATCGTGCCAATCTGCCCACTGATCTGGGTGCAATAACTGAGCGCACCTGTCCCACGATTCTTGCTCTACCCCCCCGATCCCGCAAACCCACCGCTCTACTACGAGCGACGACTAATCCTCTTAAAATCCTAGTCTAAATACTGATCGTTGGAGTGGTGTGGACAGAGGCCGAGCGCACCCCGGCGGTACACTCGCAGCATGATTGACCAAGTAACGGTGGAGTTGGCTGCCGGCGCGGGTGGAAACGGCGCCGTCTCGTTTCACCGCGAGAAGTTTGTGACCAAGGGCGGGCCAGACGGTGGGCGCGGAGGCCGAGGCGGGCATGTCATCGCGATCGCGAGTGGCCAGATCAACACGTTGCTGCGCTACCGTCGCCAGCGCAGCTTCCGCGCCGTCGCCGGGCAGCCGGGTGGGACGACCAACCGCCGCGGGCGCGATGGCGAGGATCTGATCCTGGAAGTCCCGGCCGGCACGATTATCAGCCGCTTGCGGCGCGACGGCTCGATCGCCGAGCAGGTCGCGGATCTGGCCGACGACGGGGCCGGCATCGTGATCGCCCGCGGCGGGCGCGGCGGCAACGGCAACACATATTTCAAAAGCTCGACCAACCGCGCGCCACGCGTGGCCCAACAAGGGCAGAGCGGCGTCGCCGGGTCGTTTCGGCTGGAGCTGCGCCTGATCGCCGACGTCGGCATCGTGGGCCTGCCCAACGCGGGGAAGTCGACGTTGTTGCAGCAACTCAGTGCGGCCCAGCCGCGCGTCGCCGCCTATCCCTTCACAACGCTGGAGCCGCACCTGGGCGTCGTGCAAACAGGCTGGGAGGAGTTCGTCCTGGCCGACCTGCCGGGTCTGATCGAGGGAGCGGCGGAGGGTGCCGGGCTGGGGCACGAGTTCCTGCGCCACACGAACCGGACCCGGGTCTTGATCCACCTCGTGGATGGCACGCGCGATGATCCGCTCGTCGCCTATGACGCGATCAATCGCGAGTTGGAGGCCTATGACCCGGCGCTGGCCGCGAAGCCGCAGGTACTCGCCGTCAATAAGTTAGACACCGAGGAGGTCGGCGTTCTGCGCGATGAAATCGCCGAGTTGTTCGCGCGCCGCGATCTGGCTCCGCTTTTCATCTCCGCGCAGACGGGTGATGGCACCGACGAGGTCGTTGGACAGGCGTTAGAGGTGTGGCGCGCCGCGCGCGCGGCCGAGGAGGAGGAGCGGCGCAAGCGACCCGCCGCGCCGATCACGATCGAGCCACGGCCGGACTCGCGTCGCTACGAGGTGCAGAAGCTGAAAGACGGCTCATACCGGGTGCGCGGCCGCCAAGTGGAGACGTTTATCGAGATGATGGACATGGAGGAGTCGGACGTGCGAGAGGAGGCCTACCGCTGGCTCGGGCGTCGCGGGGTGAGCGGAGCGCTGCGCAAGGCCGGGCTGGAGCCCGGTGACCAGGTTCGGGTGGGACGGACGCGCTGGACCTGGGAGGCCTGACGTGGGAACGCTAGCGGCCTCCGGGCTCGACGTTCCGGTCGGGCGCCTCGGCGTGCTCGGCGGCACCTTCGACCCGATCCATGACGCACACCTGGCCGTGGCGCGCGCCGCCAAGGTGGAGCTCGGACTTGGCGCGGTGCTGTTCGTGCCGGCGGGCGATCCGTGGCGTAAGCAGGACCGCCGCGTGACGTCGGCCCGGCATCGATTGGCGATGGTGCGGCTGGCGTTGGAGGCCGAGCAGGAGCCCGGCTTCGCCGTCTCGAGTGTGGAGGTCCAGCGCACGGGTCCGACCTACAGTGAAGAGACGCTCGGGGCGCTGCAGACCGAAGGACACGGACAGCTCTGGTTCATCTGTGGCGCCGACGCGCTAAGCGATCTGCCGCACTGGCACGACCCCGCCGCGCTGGTCGCGCTGGCCCGCTTAGCGGTTGCCCCCCGCCCCAACTACCCACTCGACCTTGAGGCTCTCGACGCAGCCGTACCGGGGCTGCGGGCGGCCGTCGACCTGTTGTCGATGGCGCCGATCGATCTCAGCGCGAGCGACTTGCGCGGCGCGCGGCGAGCGGACGGCAGCCTTGATCCGCGCATTCCGGCCGCCGCGCGCGGGTACATCGTGGAAGAGGGGCTCTACGCTGGGCCGCGTTCCGAAGGCTGATCTTGTCGCGCGACCTCCTGGGGGTGCGCCGTGAGCGACCATGACGGTACTGAAAGCGGCTCCCTGCTGATCGCGGACAGCAGCGGGTACACGGAGTTCCTCACGGGCAGCGAGCTGGCGCACGCGCAG
>CAUYZA010000158.1:0-7204 GCA_963577225.1 Dehalococcoidia bacterium
CAGCGCGGAGGCGTGAACGCGAACCAGGACATCGTCGGGGCCGGGCACGGGGTCGGGAACGTCGGTCAGCTTGAGCTGTTCGGCGCCGCCGGGCTTTTCCACCACGATCGCTTTCACGGGGGGGGGGCTCCAATCCTGTTGCGCAGGGTCGCTGGAGGATAGGCGGCGGGCGGCGTTAGAACAGCGGCGCTAGAGCTCGTGCAGTTCCCGGGCCTGGGCCAGCAGCTGGTCGATCGAAGGGGCGGCAACCGAAGGGGCCGCACCGACCGGATCGGCGACGGGCGGGTTGCCGAGCAGCACGTCGACGCAGTGGCGCACCGCCCAGGCGATCGCTTCCAGGTCGTAGCCGCCCTCCAGCATGTAGAGCGTCGGCGCGTCGAGCTCGGCGGCGAGGTCACGCAGACGCTCAGCGATGGCGCGGTAGCCCGGCCCGCTGATCTGCTGTCCGGCTAGCGGGTCGCGCCAATGCGCGTCGAAGCCGGCCGAGACGAAAAGGAACTGCGGACGGAAGCGGCGCACGGCGGGCAGGATCACCTCATCGAAGCAGCGCAGGTACTCGTCGTCGCCGCAGCCCGGCGGGAGCGGCAGATTGCAGTTGCTGCCCACGCCCTCGCCGAGGCCAAGTTCGTCGATACATCCGGTGCCGGGGTAGTGCGGGGACTGGTGCGTGCTGGCGTAGAAGACGCGCGGGTCGGCAATGAAGATGTCCTGCGTGCCGTTGCCGTGGTGTACATCGAAATCGACGATGGCGATGCGTTCCACGCTGACCGCCTGCAACAGGTCTGCGGCGGCGATGGGGATGTGATTGATCAGGCAAAACCCCATCGCCTGATCGGGCGTGGCGTGGTGGCCGGGCGGGCGAGGGAGGCAGAAGGCCGCGTCGAGCTCGCCCCGAACGAGCGCACGGGAGGCATCGACGACGCCCCCCGCGGCCAGTCGCGCGGCCTCCAACGAATGGGCCGACATCACCGTGTCGGGGTCAAGAAAGACACGCTCAGTCTGGGCCGCCTCATGCGCGGCTGTCAGCGTCTCGAGCAAAGCGGGTTGGTGGACGCGCAGAATCTCGTCGTCGACGGCAGGGCGGGTGGCGAGAGCGACACAGGCATCGGCCAGCCCTGTTTCGTCAAGCAGCGCCTCGATCGCCTGGAGGCGAGCGGAGTGCTCGGGATGGCTGGGCGTTGTGTCATGGGCCCGAAAGCGGACGTCGCGCATGAGGCCGATTGTTGGCATGGGAGGGAGGATAGCTGCGGCCGGCGCGTCGCTTCGCAGTCCGACGGGCGCCGGACCGATATTCTGTGCCCATGTACGTCATTGGCACTGCGGGCCACGTGGACCACGGCAAGAGCGCGCTCGTCAACGCCCTGACGGGGATCGACCCCGATCGCCTGGCCGAGGAGAAGGCGCGGGGATTGACGATCGACCTGGGCTTCGCCTGGCTGACGCTGCCGAGCGGGCGCGAAGTCAGCATCGTCGACGTGCCGGGCCACGAGCGCTTCATCAAGAACATGCTGGCCGGCGTCGGCGGAATCGACCTGGCGTTGTTCGTCGTCGCCGCGGATGAGGGCGTGATGCCGCAGTCGCGCGAGCACCTGGCCATCCTCGATCTGCTCCAGGTGGAGCACGGCGTGATCGTGCTGACGAAATCGGATTTGGTCGAGCCGGACTGGCTGGAGCTGGTCGAGGCCGAGGTGCGCGAGCTGGTCGCCGGGACCAGCCTGGCTGAAGCGCCAATCGTGGCCTGCTCGGCCGTCTCGCGAGACGGCCTGGACGATCTGACGCAGACGCTTGACGCTCTGCTGGACACGCTGCCACCTGTGCGCGACATCGGTCGGCCGCGCCTGCCGATCGACCGCGTTTTCACCAGCAGCGGCTTCGGCACCGTCGTGACAGGCACACTGATCGACGGGCAGCTCGCCGTCGGCGAGCAGACGGTCGTTGAGCCGGGCACACGGATGGCCCGGATCCGTGGCCTGCAGAGCCACAAGAAGCAGGTGGAAACGGCGGAGCCTGGCACGCGCACGGCGGTCAACCTAAGCGGCGTCTCGCCAGAGGATCTGCGGCGGGGGCAGGTGGTGACACTCCCCGGCTGGTTGCAGCCCACCGTGTCGATGGATGTGCGCCTGCGAGCGGTCTCCGGCGCCGCGCGTGCCCTGCGCCATAGCACCACGCTGACGCTGCACACAGGCGCCTCAGAGGTTGCCGCGCGCGTGCGGCTGCTCGAAGGCGACGAACTAGCCCCGGGCAACGAGACCTGGGCCCAGCTGCGTCTGGAGGCACCGGTGGCTGCGGCGCGGGGTGACTTCTTCGTGCTGCGCTCCAGCGAGGACACGGTCGCGGGGGGACGCATCGTCGATACGCGGCCGCGCCGCCACCGCCGCAACGAGCGCGAGACGCTGGACGCGTTGCGACGGCTGCTCGAGGGCAGCCCCGACGACGCCTTGCTCACCGTCCTGCAACGCCTGGAGCCCGTCGCCGTAGCCGAACTGCGCACGCGCGCTGAGCTGGACGCGACGGTGTTCGACGAGGTGTTGGCTCGCCAGATCGCCGACGGTGGCGTCGTTGTCCTGGATGAGGCCGGCTCGGCCGGTCGCGCTCCGAAGGCGGCGAGTTCGCTGACAACGGCGGCGGGCTTCGAGGCGCTGGCCTCGAAGGCGCTGGCACTGGTCGAGGAGTTCGTGACGGAGCACCCACTGCGGCCGGGCATCCCGAAGGAGGAGTTGCGCAGCAGGCTGGGGCTGCCCGGTCGCGCCTTCCAGGGCTTCGAAGCGCAGCTGGCCGCGGAGGGCCGGCTCGTGGCCAGGGAACGAACCCTTGATCTACCGGATCGGAGCGTCGACCTGAGCACGGAGCAAACGGCCGCGGTGGACGTTCTGCTGCAGGCCCTGCGCGAAAGCGGCACGCGCCCAGAAGCGACCGACCAGATCGACTCAGAGCTGGCAGCGTACCTTGAGTCGCGCGGAAAGATCGTGCGGATCAGCGACGGCATCCTGCTCGACGCTGGCGTACACACGGGGATGGTCGACGGCGTGACGGCGCACCTGCGCGAGCACGAGACGATCACGCTGGCGGAGGCGCGCGACTTGCTGGGAACCAGCCGCAAGATCGCGCAGGCATTCCTGGAGAATCTCGATCAGCGCCAGATCACGCGTCGGGTGGGGGATGCGCGGGTGCTGCGGGGGGGCTGACGCGGCGTAGCTCCATCTCCTCATATTCGAAGGCGGCGTCGAAACCAAGCCGCCGGTACGCCGCGACGGCGGGCACGTTGTCGGCGCAGACGTTCAGCCCGATCGTTTCGGCGATCGGCAGCAGCTCGCGGCAGACGGCGGCGGTGACGCGCTGCGCCAGTTCGCGGCCGCGCTGTTGAGGATGGGTCGCGACGTTTGCCACCGCGGCGACGCCATGCTCAGCGGAGCAAACATGGACACCGGCCGCGGCGACGAGCTCGCGCCCCTGATAGACGCCGTAGTACGGACCCAAGTCCAGCATCAACTCGTGGAAGACGTTGGCCCCTCCCTCCTCGCCGGCGTAGACATGCTCATAGAGCGCGTGAAGCGCGGGCAGGTCATCGCTGGTGGGCCGGCTCGTATCGCGCGGGCTGATGTCGTGCAGGGCATCGGGCTTGGTGAGTTGCATGCGCAGATGTGGCGCGGCAGAGAGGGGCTCGAACTCGGGGCGCAGCGCCTCGACCACGCCGGGCGAGAGGTGGGCGTGCATGCGCCGGGGGAAGAGGTCGCCCATGTCCTGCAGCATCTCGACCATGCGATCGACGTCGTTTGTCAGCGCCAGCAGAATCGGCGGGGCGTAGCGGTCGAAGAAGAGGGCGAGCCGGTCGATCTCGGCACCGTCGAAGGTGGCGAACCAACGCGTGTAGGGGTAGAGCTCGTCGTCCAAGTCGCCGAGGTGGTAGACGTGCCAACCGACGTCGCGTCGGAGCGCGGCCTCGATCAGCGTCTTATCGCGAACTTCGGAACCTCGCACGGGCTAGCTGGAGGCGCGGACGCGACGGCCCCGTCGACGGCCACTCGGCGCATCCGACTCGCCCATGATGCGGTGGCGCAGGTTCTCTTCCCACAGCACGACGATCTGGGCCGCAACCGCGATCGACGAGTAGGTGCCGGCGACGGCGCCAATCAGCAGCACGATCACGAACGGCCGCACGGTCACGCCGCCGATCAGCACCAGGGCGAGCAGCGCCAGGATCAGCGTGATCGAGGTGTTGAGTGAGCGGCCCAGCGACTGCGTGATTGCCGCGTTGACGGTGAAGCGCAAGTCGGCGCTGGTGTCGGCTAGGAACGTCTCGCGAACACGGTCGAAGACGACGATGGTGTCGTTGACGCTGTAACCAATGATGGCCAGCAGCGCGGTCACGAACATGGCGTTGACCTCAAGGTCGGCGACCTCGCCAAGAATGGCGAAGGCACCAACGACGATCGTCACGTCGTGCAGCAAGGCAACGATTGCGGCGGCCCCATACACGGCAGGGTTGGGCAAGCGGCGGAAGGCGATGCTGATGTAGATCAGGATCGCCAGCGCGGCCACAGCGAGCGCGATCCCAGCGTCGCGGGCGATCTCGGCGCTCAGAATGCCGGAGACGGCGGAGGCTTGGAGGATGAAGAGCTGGCCAACTTCCGTGTCGAGCGTGCCCAGGATCTGCTGGCGCAATAGTTCGATGCTGCCGCCCTCTGGCTCCTGCACCCGGATCTTGAACGAGGCACTCCCGGTGCCCTGGACGCGAGCATCCGCCAGGTCGATCGTGCTCAAAGCGTCGCGCACATCGTTCTGTGAGGCGTCGGCGGCGAACCAGATCTCGATTTCCACCTGATCGTCAACGGTGCTGCTGTCCGACTGCTGGAACTCGCCAAGCGCGAGCGTGATGGCGTCGGCAATGTTGGTCTCAAACTGCGACGCAGCGATATCGGACGGAACCTGCGCGCTGATCAGGAGCGTCTCTTCGCGGGTGTCACCGACCGTGAACTCGTCGAACCCGGCGTCGGTCAGCGCCGACTCGACCGCCGCGGGCTCAACGCCCTGCAGGAAGCGAACCTCCATCTCCAAACCGCCTTGGAAATCGATCCCAGGGTTGAGCTGCCACAGAGCCAGGGCGACGAACGAGGGGATCAGCAAGGCCAGCGAGAGCAAGGCGAAATAACGACGCAGGCCGATGAAGTTGATCACGTCAGTCTCCCCCGCCGTGCACAGGCGTGGACTGCGCGGCCGCCGCCGAGTCGTCGTCCTGCCCCGTCATCTCGCGGATGCCGAACAGCCAGGGTCGACGCGCGACGCGCAGATCGACGACGAGGTGGAGGAAGGTGCGGGTGACGAAGATCGCGCTGATCATGCTGAAGATGGTGCCGACCCCTAGCGCGAGGGCAAAGGACTTGATCAGGTTCGCGTTGAGCGCGTCCGCGAAGAGCCAGAGGATGATGACCGTGATCAGGGTGGAGATGTTGGCGTCCCGGATCGCGGGCCACGCACGCGCCCAGCCCGTGTCGATCGAGCCGAGCAGGCTGCGCCCGAGACGCAACTCCTCTTTCATGCGCTCGAAGATGAGGATGTTGGCATCGACCGCGAGGCCCATCGAGAGCACAAAACCCGCCACCCCGGCCAGGGTCAGCGTGATCGGGATCAGCTTGAAGGCCGCCATGACCGCCGAGGCATAGACGATTAGTGCGAGCGACGCGACCACACCGGGCAGGCGGTAGTAGAGGACCATGAAGACGATGATCGCGAGGAACGCCACCAAACCCGCTTGAACGGTATCCACGACGGAGTCCTCGCCCAGCGTTGCGGCGACTTCCGTCTGCTGGATCACTTGGAAATTGACCGGCAAGGCGCCGGCGCGCAGCTGGCGGCGCAGCAACCGCGCATCTTCGTTCGACAGTCCCGTGATGGTGCCGCGGTCGCTGATCACCGCTTGGACGTTGGGAGCGCTCACCAACCCCCCGTCGACGAAGATGCCGAGCGGCGCCTGCGTCACCGAGAGCCGTTCCGTGATCTGTTCGAACAGATCGGCACCCTCTTCATTGAACTCGAACAACAGCGCCGGTTGGCCAGTTCGGTCGAGCGTGCGTTCGATCGAATCGGCCAGCAAGAAACGACCGGTCAACTGTTCGCGCTCGCCCTGGGAGTTCGTTCCCAAGGCGGGAATCCAGCGCGTGTTGTTGACGACGATGACGTCCGCATCTGGATTGGCGACATCGAACACGGCGATGCGAGCCGTATCCGGCACGATCGTGGGATCGAACGAGTCAAAGATGGTCTGGCGGGCCTGGACCGGATCGACGGGGGCCGACACACCCGTCTGGGTAGGGTCGATCTCGCGGAACTCCAGCAGCGCCGTGGAACCGACCAGATCAGCGGCCTCTTCCGCCGTGACGCCAGGGATCTGCGCATTGATGCGGTCATCACCCAGCACGGTCACCTCAGCTTCGGAAACGCCGAAGCCGTTGACGCGTTCCTCGATGATGCGGCGCGCCTCTTCGACGGACTCGCTCAGGTCGGCGTCGCTCAGCTCCAACGGCACTACCACGCGATCGAAGTCGGCCGGGAGGGACTGGCCGAAGGCATCCGCTTCGATCGACTCCAGGGCGGGGTTGAGCGAGACGAGCAGGTTGATCAGATCAAGGCGCGCGACGAACTCCAGCAGCGTGTCGCCAGGCACGACCTCGACGGGGACCGTCTCCGGGCCGAAGACGTCGAAGCTGGGGCCGGCGGCGGCGGCGGGAACAGCGAGCTCAGTCACCGCGCGCAGGGTTTTGTCGAAGTCGGACCGTTCGAGCCCGTTCAGGTCCGGGTTGAGGCTGACGATGTCGGCCGCCACCACATCGACGATGTCGCTGCGCTGCGCCAGATCGCCCAACGACTCGCCGCCGCGCACCTGCAGCGCCGTACCCGACGCTTCGAGCGTGACCGAGACCCCACCGGCCAGATCCAGGCCGAGCCGGAATTCATCGCGATCGAAGCTGCCCACGTTGATGCCATGCCCCGACGGCCAGGGAATGAAATTGGGCAGATACTTGTCGGGATTGCCAGGCCAGGTGACAAAGAAGCTGAAGCCGGTCACCGCCACAATGACGACCAGCGCCAGCCGATGTTGGCTCTTAAACACCGCGCTCCGCCATCCGACTACCGTCCTCTCGGGCCAACCAGGACTTTCTCAGCATAGGAGTCACCTGAGTTGCGGTCACGGGGCGCTCAGACGGAG
>CAUYZA010000159.1:0-7102 GCA_963577225.1 Dehalococcoidia bacterium
CTCTTGACGCTGCGCGTCGCGTAGGAAGCGGCCCGGTGCGATCCGATAGTCGGCGTCCCGCGCAACGGCGATCTCCGCGCTACCCAGCTTCAGTCTCTCCGGCATGGCGACCCTCCCCGATCAGAACCCTCACCCCGTCGTGCGCAGCACTCGTCATCACCCGCTAGGGGCGTTGCCGTACAGCCTCGATCTCGGACTCGGCGATCTCGAAGTGCAGGCCAGCGCGTTCCTCCTGTAGCAGCATGGCAACGCGGGAGTCCCGATCACCCCAGCCTCGGCCAAGCGCCTCGGACAGCTCTTCACACGCCAGGTTCGCGAGTCGCATCGGGACGCCCAGCTCCCGGCCCAGTTCAGTGGCCAACGCGACATCCTTGTGCGCGAGCCGCAGCGCAAACGCTGGCGGCTCGAACTCGCCGCGCAGAAACTGGCGGCCCAGCGCGTCGAATGTCCGCGAGCGGCCGTGCGCGCCGTGGCGGATCGCGTCCCACAGTTCCAGCGGCTCAACGCCGGCCTTCACGCCCATCGTGAAGACCTCCGCCAGGGCGGTCTGAATCGTGTAACCGGCGCAGTTGTGTACCAGTTTGGCCACGGCGCCCGCCCCGATCGGTCCGATGTACTTCGGTTGGTCGCCAATCGCGTCCAGCAAGTCGCGGTGGCGTTCGTACTCTGCCGCGTCTCCGCCGACCCAGATCGCGAGCGTGCCCGACTTCGCCCCGGCCGGGCCGCCGCTAACTGGTGCGTCCAGCACCGCGATGTCCTTCGCGGCGAACTCCTGGTGCAGGCGTCGCATCAGAGAAGGCGAGTTGGTGGAGAGATCGAACCAGGTCGATCCGGGCTGCATGCCGGCGAGCAACCCGCGGTCACCCAACGCCACTGCCTCGACCTCAGCCGGCCCGGGTAACGAGGTGAACACGACCGCACACGCTTCTCCAGTGGCGCGTGGATCGTCGGCCCACTCGCAGCCTGCTGCCAGGTGAGGGGCCGCGGCATCGCGACGCAGGTCATGCACGACCAGCTCGTGACCGGCCTCGCGAAGATGCACGGCCATCTCGCCACCCATCGTGCCCAGGCCGATGAATCCGACTTTCATTTCGCCCGCCCCTTCATCTAAGGCGCGTGCGTACAGCACGCACACACCCGCACACCAACGACCGCTTCAGCCAACCTGTAGGGGTGCAACGACCCGGGTCTGAAAGCGCCACTCACCATCGACTTTGACGACATCGTCCTCGTAGCCCAGAAGCATCACGTCCGTGCCGGACTCGGTTGGGACCTGGAAACTGACGAAGCAGCGGTGGTGCACGCCGTCCCCGACCTCGTCGAAGAGATGGTTGTCCGTGAAATGCATCGCTCCCGGGAACTGCTCCGCCAGCCCGTCGCAGAACGCGATCAGTTCGTCCCGCCCTTGCGCCCGTCCGACGGGTCCGTCGAATACGCCATCGGCCACGAACGTGTCGGCCCACTCCGCCGAGGCGCCGGTATCGATGTGGTAGTTGTAGCGCGAGCACAGATCGAGAATCGCCATGCGGTCGTCGAGCGAGATCATGGTCGCTCCTTCCGTAGGCGCGGAGTCTAGCCGCAGAGTCTCGGGAGTCACATCGTTTCCGGGAACGCCATCGGCTCAACGCGGCCGGCTAGCGCTCGTAGACCTCTTGGGGAAGCGGATCGCCGCTCAACCAGCACTCCAGGTTCTCGAGGAAGGCGGCACGAGCGCGCTCCGGATTGCCTTTCGCGGCCCAGGAGTTGTGCGGCGAGATGATCACGTTGGGCAAGTCCCAGAGCGGCGACTCCGCGGGCAGCGGCTCCACGGCGAAGACGTCGAGGTAGGCGCCGCCCAGTCCTCCCGAACGCAGTGCATCGATCAGGGCTGCCTCGTCGATGATCGCGCCCCGCGAGACGTTGATCACGTGAGCACCCGATGGAAGCAGCGCCAAGCGCTCGGCTGAGATCGCTCCACGCGTCTCGCCGGTGAGGTTGGCCGTGACGGCGAGCCAGTCGGCGCGCGGCAACAAGGCGTCCAGTTGATCAGGATGCACGAGCTCGTCGACGGCATCCTCGGCCTCGCCGGGGCGACGTCGAACGCCGATCACGTAGATGCCGAAGGCCTGGGCAAGCCGAGCCAGCTCGCCGCCGATCGCGCCTAAGCCATAAACGACCAACGTCTGTTTGCTGAGGTCTTCGGCGATCAACTCGTTGGGCAGCCGCCGCCATTCCCGGTCGCGCTGCGCCTCGGCCCAGAAGGGAAAGCGGCGCGCCAGGGCCAGCAGGCCCGCCATCGCCGTGTGAGCGATCGGTTCCGCCGCCGACGTGGGCGAGTTGGAGAGTCGCACCCCGCGATCGAGCAGCGTGCCGAAAAGCGGCAGATCGATGCCGGCGAAGCCCAGATGCACCCAACGGAGATTCGGCGCTCGCTCCAGCAGGTCGAAGAAGCGCAAGGCCGCGGAGACGCCATCCGTGAACAAATCGGGCGAAGCGTAGGCGGTTTCAACCTGCGCGAGTTCAGCGTCGGTCAGCTCCGTCCCCTCATCCGGGAAGAGCAGAGAATCGATCGCCACGCCCGTGCGCTCGACGATCCCAGGCAGATCGACGTCGGCTGAGGCGTCGGCCACGGCTTGGGTCAGCAACAAACGACTCACGAGCATTCTCCGTTGCGTACCGGCCATAGCGCGCGCTAGCGGGCGCGCGACCCTAATCACTCTGATTCGGCGTCGATGCCGGAAGAATACAGAATCGGCGGTCGCGGTGGCGCGCGGCCCTGAGACTGGCTGGCACACGCTCTATGCTGGCGGACCGCGAAAGGGAACGCCGATGGATTACGACGTGATCGTGGTTGGCACCGGCAACGCCGCCCACGCCGCAGCGGTCTCAAGCCGCCGCGCGGGCGCCGAACGCGTGCTGATGCTGGAGAAGTCGTCGCAGGAGCTTCGCGGCGGCAACACCCACTACAGCGGCGGCCTGTTCCGCTTCGCCTTTAACTCGACCGAAGACCTTGTTCCACTTGTCCCGAACGTAGAAGACGACTTCCCCGGCTTCCTCGCCAACGTTTCTCCTTACCCGACCGAAGCATTCCGCGACGACCTGCTGCGCGTGACCGAGGGGCGCACCGATCCGGTCCTCTCCGAGATCCTGATCGGCCAGTCATTGGACACCGCCGGCTGGCTGCACGAACAAGGGATCGAGCTCGAAGCGTCCGCCTCGTTGTCGGCGATCCAAGTCGACGGGGAATGGAAGTGGCCGTCGGGGGCGGTGATCCGGGCGGCGGGGGAAGGTGTAGGCCTGTCGCTGATGTGGTTCGCGGCGGCGGCCGAACTGGGCATCGAAGTCCGTTACAACACCGGCGCGCGCGGCCTGCTGCAGGACGACCATGGTCGGATCACGGGTTTGGCGGTGCGCGGCCCGGACGGGCTGAGCGAGATTTCGGCTGCCGCCGTCGTCCTGGCCTGTGGCGGGTTCGAAGCCAACCCTGAGTGGCGGGCGCGCTACCTCAACCGGCCCTGGGACACGGCCAAGGTTCGCGGGACGCGCTACAACACCGGCGACGGACTGCGCATGGCGCTTGACGCCGGGGCGCTGCCGCACGGCCAGTGGAGCGGCTCACACGGCACACCGATCGACGCCGACGCGCCGGACTTCGGCGACCGCGAGCTGACCGACAAGACCAACCGTCTCTCCTACCCCTTCGGCGTGACGCTCAACGCTCGCGGAGAGCGCTTCATCGATGAGGGCGAGGACTTCCAGCTCTACACCTACGCCAAAACGGGAGGCGCGCTACTGAGCCAGCCGGGCGGCGTGGCCTACCAAATCTTCGACGGCAAGGTGCTCGACCTGCTGGAGCCGCGCTACGCCACCGGGAGCCCAATCGTCGCGGAGACGCTCGATGACCTACTCGCCCAACTCCCACTCGACTCCGAACGCGCGGCGGCGACACTGGCCCAATTCAACGCCAGCGGCAACCCCAGCGGCAACCGCGGGAACTTCGACCCCGTTGTGCTGGACGGCCTCGCGACGGACGGATTGGAGATCGAGAAGACGAACTGGGCACAGGCACTCGACACCCCGCCCTTCCGTGCCTACCCGGTAACCGGCGGGATCACCTTCACCTTCGGCGGCGTGCGCGTAACACCGGACGCGCAGGTGATCGGCGTCGATTGGCAGCCGATCGAGGGGCTCTTCGCTTGCGGCGAGATGGTGGGCGGTCTGTTCTACGGCAACTATCCCGGCGGCTCGGGGCTGATGTCGGGCGCCGTCTTCGGTCGGATCGCGGGGCGTAGCGCCGCGGGGCGGTCCGCCTAGCTCTTGTAACGGTCTCCGAGCTCCAGCAGGTCGGCGGTGCCGACGATCTCCTCGCGCTGCTGAAAGCTGACCATCCGCTCGGAAAGGGAGTGGCTGTCGCCGTCGTGCTTGAGGGCCCGCAGGACCTCCTCCATGGCGTGCATTGCGGCGCGTTGCAGGTCCGAGGGGATGATCACGATGCGGTAGCCCAGGTCTCCGAGTCGGTCGGCCGGCAGCAGCGGCGTCTTGCCGCCGTGGAACATGTTGATCAGATTCGGCCCTGGCAGCTCTTCCGCGATGCGCTCGATCTGCTGTTCGGTCTCGGGTGCCTCGACGAAGAGCACGTCCGCTCCAGCTTCGCCGTAGAGCCGCGCCCGCGCGATCGCCGCCGCGAAACCCTCGACGGCGATGGCGTCAGTGCGGGCGATGATGACCAGGTCCGGATCGGTTGCGGCATCTCGGGCGGCGGCGATCTTCTGCGCGAAATCCTGGGCCGGAATCAGTGTCTTGTCGTCGAGATGGCCGCATCGCTTGGGGCTGAGCTGGTCCTCAAGGTGGAGTGCGGCGACGCCCGCCTGTTCGAAGGCGGCCACGGTACGTCGTACGTTCAGGGCGTTGCCGTAGCCGTCGTCGGCGTCGGCGATGACCGGTATGCCGACGGCGTCGACGATCGGTCGCAGTCGCCCAACCACCTCCGACATGCTGAGCAGGCCCAGGTCGGGCAGAGCCATGCTGCGCGCGATCGCCCCACCACTGGCGTAGACCGCGAGGAACCCCGCCCGCTCGACAAGGCGCGCCGACAGTCCATCGGACACGCCGGGCGCCACGATCAGCCCATCGCCAGCCAGCAGAGCTCGCAGCTGCGCCGCAGCTCCGCTCATGGCGACTCTCCCCCAGCCAACGTCGACTTTGGCACCAGAACGCTGCCCTCCATCAACCGCCTCGCGGTTCGGTAGGCCACCACCCCCTCCACCGTCCAGTGCTCGCCGGAGCCCCGCACCCGCGCCCCCGCCGGAAGCAGGCCGGAGGGGTGGGCGATTCGCAGATCGTCGTCGCCCTGGGCGGGAGGCCGGGCGAGTTCCTGAACCAGCGTGCCTTCGACACGGGCGGCCGCGGCCAAACAGAGCCCCACCGTGAGCGGCAGCGCGCGATGGGGACGGCCCATCGAAAGCGCACGCGCCACGATGTCGACGCTAATCGCGGGGAGTGTCTCACCGTCCAGCATGACGGTGTCGCTCGCTAACGCCACGAGGGCGAGAAACGGCCGGTTGAGCGAGCGAGCGGCCTCGCCCGTCGACGTTGCCAGACCCATGCGGACGGCGGCAGCGCGCCGGATCGACTCCAGCCGCGCCATCACATCGCGGTCGGACTCGATCGCCTCGGGCAACTCGGTGCCATTCAGGCCGGCGGCGTCGGCGCAGACGAAGGCGACGGGCGCCGCCGCATCGACGAGTGAGACCTGCACGTGGCCGAGACCATCGATGTCAAGTGTCTCCTGCACCGCACCCGTGGGCAGGAGGCTGCCCGTCACGGCGCCGGCGGGGTCGATGAAGTCGAGCCGGATGGCCGCGCCGTGGCCCGCCACCCCCGGCAGCGCGAACTCTCCCTCGACAGCGGCTTCCCCACCTTCGAGCGGGATCTCTGCGACGACGTGCTTGCTGGTGTTGCGATTGAAGAGCCGGACCGAGGCCGTATTCCCCCCAACCACACCTGCAGCGCTGACCATGCCCTCATCGATCGCGAACGGCCCTACGGCGGATGTGAGATTGCCGCAGTTGTTGCCGTACTCGACTAGCGGCTGGTCGACCGCCACCTGGGCGAAGGTGTAGTCGATGTCCGCGTCGTCACGGCCCGACGGCTCCACCACGACCACCTTGGAAAGCGACGAGATCCCGCCGCCCAGTCCGTCCAGTTGGCGCTTGTTCGGATCGGGGCTGCCCAGCGCGGCGAGAAAGATGGCGTCCCAGTCGGCTTCGCTTGCTGGGAGGTGCTCGCGGCGGAAGAAGAGGCCACGGCTCGTGCCACCGCGCACATAGGCGGCGGGGATGCGCGTCTGCAGCACGGCTACCTCCTCGCTGGGCACCACGATACGCCGCTCGCAGACCCGCCGGCACATGGCCCGCTGCCAAGCTTCAGAAGACACGCAAAAGGTCGGCGTGTATCGAACCGCGTGATTTAAGGAATGAGCATCGAGCGGCTGACCGCCGTCTGGCGCTCGTTCCACTCCGATTCCTCGAAGGCGCGGTTGACCTCGTCGAGCGGGTAAGTGTGGGAGACGATCTTGTGATACGGCACCTGCGCCTGGTTCTTGACGAGCATGTTCATCATCAGCGGCAGCAGCTTGGGCCGGTACATCAGCGAGCCTTGGATCTTGATCCCGCGCAGCAGCGTCGACGGTTCGATCTCAACCTTCGAGCCGGGCACGATGTTCCCGATCTCGACGAAGGTGCCGCCGTTGGTCAGGTAGGTCAGCCCTTCGGTCATCAGCTCCGCCCGGCCCACGAGTTCCACCACGATGTCCGCGCCACGGCCGCCGGTCAGGTCCATCACCCGCTCACGACGCGTCGCCGGCGTGTTGAACTCCTCGATGTTGATCGTGCCGTCCGCCCCGAACTCCTCCGCCAGCGCGAGCCGGTGGTCGATCCGGTCCAGCACGATCACCTTGTCGGCGCCCATGTCTTTGGCCATCGCCGTCGCGTTGAGGCCCAACCCACCGGCACCCTGGATGACGACGTAGTCTCCCTCCTCGCAGCCCGCCTGCATCAGCCCTTCGGTCACGGTACCCATCGCACAGTTGACGAAGCCCAGCACCCCGTCCGGCAGGGCGTCG
>CAUYZA010000160.1:0-7072 GCA_963577225.1 Dehalococcoidia bacterium
ACAGCGAGCCGTCGGGGGTGACGCGGTAGACGCCCTGATTGTCGAGTTCCTGAACGGCGTCTGGGTCGCCCATGACGGTGCCACCCGGGCGCGGGATGCCGTATGTGGGGTCGGTGAAATAGATTGCGCCGTCGCTCGCGATGACGAGGTCGTTGGGGCTGTTGAGGCTCTTGCCGTCGAAGCGGCGTGCAACGTCGCCGCCGGCGGCGTTGTAGGCGCCGCGCGAGATGCGCCGGCCGCCGTGCTCGCAGGCGACCAGGTTGCCGGCCGCGTCGATCGTCAGCCCGTTGGAGAACCCGCTGGGGTCGCGGTAGACCTCGGCCATGTCGGTCCCGGGGCGCCAGCGATGAATGCGGTTGCCGGGGATATCGCTGAACAGGAGACAGTCGTCGGCGGCGACCCAGACAGGTCCCTCGGTGAAGCCGAAGCCCGTGCAGAGTTTCTCCTCTTCGCTCGAAACGAGCAGGCCGCTCAGTCCGGCGTCGTTGCTGATCTCCATCGTCGCTACTCCTTCACGCGAATGTCGAGGACGCCCAGGTGGCCTGCTGCTCGGATCCGATCCATGAACTGTTCTTCGTAGGCGTCTTCGGGATGTTCCCGGACGGCCTCGTCGATCGCGTGGGCATCGTCGCCAACCAAGATGCGCCAGCGCTCCTGACGTACGCCGTTGAGGATGATGGTGCCAGCCTGGGCCGCGGTGGTGGGGGCGTTCTCGAGGAAGTCGGTCGCGCGCTGTTTGATCGCGGCGCGGATCGTGTCGTCGCTGAGGTCGTCGACGGGCAGGCCGTGTTGGCCCATGCGGCGTCGGGCGACGGCGACTTCGGCCGTCGATATGTTGAGCGGGTCGCCGTGGCCCTGGATGAGCGGCGTGTTTCTCTCGATCCAGGTGCCGATGTGACCGGGCATCACGACCGAGACCTTGACGTGCGGCGCGTTGAGACGGAGGTCGGTCAGCAGCGCTTCCGAGAAGCCTTTGACGGCGAACTTAGCGGCGCTGTAGGCCGTGTGCGAGGTGCGTGGTCCGATGCTGGCCCAGAAGCCGTTGATCGAGCTGGTATTGATCAGGTGGGCGTCATCGCTGGCGACGAGCAGCGGCATGAAGGCGCGCGTGCAGTAGTAGACGCCGTTCCAGCACACGCCGAAAGTTCGTTCCCACTCGTCCCGGTCGTCCCGCAGGAAACTGCCGCCTCCGCCGATGCCGGCGTTGTTGAAGAGCAGATTGATCTGGTCGGTGTCGTGCTCGGCCATGACGGCGTCGCGGAAGGCGATGACCTGGTCTTCGTCGGAGACGTCGCAGAGGTGGCTGCTGATGCGCGTGCCCGCAGGCATCGCGGCAGCGCACAGTTCCTCCGTCTCCGCCATCGACTCGGCGGACATGTCGCACAGCGCAACGTGGCACCCCTCCGACGTCAGCTCCAGTGCCAGCGCGCGGCCCATGCCACTGCCGCCGCCCGTGATCACAGCCAGTTTTCCGTGAAAGTCGTCCATCGCGGCGCGTCTCCTGTTTGATGCGGTCTGCGAATGTTGCAGCAGGCTAAGGCCTACCGCCGAACCATGACATGCTCGGGCGACGCCTACAGCAAGACGCCGTCCGGTTGCCGGCCGAGTAGCACCTCGCCCGCACCCGCGGTGATCGACGGCCCGGCGATGAAGTGCTGGCTGGCGACGTGGATGTCGCGGAAGCGCCGCTCCAGGGGGTGGCCGCGGAAGTTGCCACTGGTCCCGGCCGCCTTGTAGACGCTGTCGACGACTTCGACCGACTCTCCGATGGCGTGGTTGCAGGCCAGCCGGAAGCGAGCTCGCTGATCGAGGCTTGGATGCTTGCCGCCGGCCTGTGCACTCTCCATCTCCGCGATCGACTGGAAGATCCAGGCGCGGGCCGACTCCAAGCGCGACTCTGCCTCCGCCGTGATCAGCTGGATGCGCTGCTCCTCGGCCAGGATCGAGCGCTGGCGGAAGCCCGTCTTTTCGCTCGCCAGCCGGATGAACGCGTCCAGCGCGCCGCGCGCGGTGCCCGTCGCGACGCCGACTTTGGTCAGCGCGAAGATGCTCATCAGCGGCAGATTGAAGACGGGTGCTGTCGACCGCGCGGTCGGGCCACCCCAGTCGAACGTCCAATCCTCTGCGACGAAGACGTCGTCGAGGCTGAAGTGGTTCGAAGCCGTGCTCCGCATGCCGAGCGTGTCCCAGGTGTCCTCAATCGAGACGGACTCGGCCGGCACGACGCCCTCGACGCTGACGGGATGTCCGTGCTCGTCGATTCGGGGCGTGTCTCCGTCGTAGACGGTGGCGGCGCCGAAGAACCAACTGGCGTGCGTGCTGCCGCTGGCGAAGCCCCAGCGTCCGCTGATGCGGTAGCCGCCGTCGACGGCGATCGCCTTGCCAGATCCCGCCGCGGATCCCGCCGTCACGGCGTCCGGTTGATCGTGGAAGATTATTTGCGCCGTGGGCTCCGGCAACCAGCAAGCCGCAAAGCCACTGTTCTCCGCGCCGATCATGAGGCACCATCCGGCGGAGGCGTCGATTTCCGAGACCGCCTCGGTCACCCGCACCATCGTGGCCGGATCGACAGCGGCCCCGCCAATCTCGGCCGGCAGCATCATGCGCCAGAGGTCGGCCTCGCGAAAGGCGTCGAAGACGGGCGGGGTGAGCCGCCGCTCGGCGTCCATCGAGTCGGCTTCGGCCTCGATTAGGGGCGCGATGTCGCGTGCTGCCTGGATATATGGATGTTCGCTCTGCGCGCCGTCCGTCATGGGGTCCCCTCGCCCGATCCGGACGCAGGCTAGCGACTCTCCGGCCGCGCCGCGGACGTTAGCCGCGGGGTTCTTGTGGCCCGGTGGGCGGCGGCTTCGCTCGCTCGACGCGGTTATCCACATCAGTAATTCAGTGATGCTCTAAGAACCGTCCTACCCGTATCCTTCCGGGGGCTGATCGTACGAGGGGAAGGGTTTGGACATGCGTAAGATCCACCGATTCGGCATCGTCATGCTCGCCACGCTGCTGGCTGTGGTCGTCGTGGGGGTCGCCGTCGCGGCCGGTACCGTGACGCCATCGTCGACGCCTGCGTCGGTCGAGAAGGGGCAGTCGACCAGCGTTGGCTTCACCTACAGCACCCCCGCCGCGGGCTCCCTGACGCTGCTCGACACAAGCGCCGCGACTGTGAACGGCGAATCCGTCTCGATCGCTGACGGGCAGACGATGTTGTCGAGCGGTCTGACCGGAACGGTGACCCGCTCCGGTAACGACTTTACGGTCGCGATTGATGTCCCGAAGGACTTCGCCGGGTCATCGATCGACGTTTCGCTGATGGTCAAGACTTCGTAGGGCGCCGAATACGACGCAGAGAGTGGCACGCCGACCAGCTTCTCGGTCACCGATCCGCCCGTCGCGGTCGAGGAAGACCCCGCTCCGACTGAGGAGGAGACACCGGTCGACGAGGGCACACCGGTGGAGGACGTGCCGGACGGCGAGGAAACGCCGCCGAGCGACACGCCGACCGATCTGCCCGTGGCGGAGGAGGAGCCAGACGATCCGGCTACCACCACGACCGATGTGACCAGCGGCGGTGCGACGCCGACGGCAGAGGAGAGCGACTCCGCCGCTTCGCCGACCGCCCTGCCCGCCACAGGCAACGGCGGCCTCGCCTCCACGGCGAGCAACGGGCAAGGCAGCACAATGCTGTTCGCGCTGGGATTGCTGATGACGGTCAGCTTGGCCGGCTTCGGCACCCTCGTCGCGGTGCGGCGCCGCTAACGGGCGACTAAACGACGTTGCAGGGATAGACGGACTTCTTCCAGTCGGAGAAGTCCGTCGAGATCTCGTGCACCAGCAGGCGCTGGTGGGCGGAGGTCTGCGCCACGGTGTTGCCGAGTGGGTCGATCACGCATCCGCGCCCTTCGAACGGCTCGCCGGCCGAATCTTGCCCGCCACGATTCGACGAGGCCACCCAGCAGCCCGATACGATGGCGGTCATGCGGAGGGCGACATCGAAGGTGTGCGACGCGCCCGGTGGCATGGCGCGCGGCACCACGATCAAGTCGACGCCGCCACGGCCGTACTCGCGTGCGTGCTCCGTGAACATGATGTCGGTGCAGATCAAGAAGCCGACGCGCAGGTCGCCGACTTCACTGACCTCGAAGCTCGCGCGGCCGGGCTCGGTCCAAGTCGTCTCGCGGTAGCCGGGCGAGTCCGGGATGTGTTGCTTGGTGTGCGGCGAGGATGGCTCGGCGTCGGGCGTCCAGACGAAGGCTTGATTGCAGCGACGTCCGTCGATGTCGGCCGGGCGAGTGCCCACGACAAGCGGCACGCCAAGCTCCGGCAGCGCCGCCAGCCCGGCCTCGTGCTCGGCCATCGATTCTTCCCAGGCGGCGCCGTCGAACCGCTCGCGCGCGCCGAGCCAGGGACCGAAGGGCAGTTCGTTCAGCACGAGCAGGTCAGGTTTGGTGCGCTGTAATTCGGCGACGAGCTCGCTCCACGCGTCGCTGCCGGGCCGCAGCTCGGGATCGGACTCCGCTACGGCGACTCGAGTGACTGACATGTCCTGCCCCTTCCAACCACGGCCCGCGAGACGGCGGACCGTGCAGAGGATAGGGAAGTTGATGCCTCGCGGATCGTGAGCGCAACTATTGCCAGGCCACTGCGTGCACGCGCTGCGGCCCGTTGATCCCCTTCAGTTCGACCTCGCACCCCTCGTCGAAGGCGAACTCCCCCGCCGACTCGGTCAGTGCTTTGAGGAGGCCCGAGACGAGAATCTCGTCGCCCGTGGCCGCCCCCCCGACGCGCGCCGCCAAGTTCACGTGGCTACCGAAGAAGTCGTCCGCCTCTTTGATGGCCTCGCCCGTATGCAGGCCGATGCGAACGTGGATGGTCTCGTGTGCCTGCGTGTTGCGTTCGGCGAAGGCATGCTGCATGCCGATGGCGCAGCGCAGCCCGTCCAACGCGGAGCCGAAGGCCAGCATGAAGCCGTCGCCCATCGATTTCACCTCGTCGCCGTCGCGGAGGGGCAGGGACACGATACCTGCGCGTTCTGCCTTCAGCCGGTGCCCTCAGCGAGGGCGAGAAGACGACGCCATGCGGCCGAGCGACGGAGAAAGAGAGAGCCCGCCGATCGGCGGGCTCTCTAGCTGACGAAAATGGCGACCCCGAGCAGATTCGAACTGCCGATCTCCACCTTGACAGGGTGGCGTGTTTGACCGCTACACCACGGGGCCATTGGTCCCTCAGTCTACGAACGGGCGCGAGGCCGGGCTACCGCCGCTGCGTAACCCGGCGTCGATGTCTGATTGCGCGCGCTCCGTATACTGAGCGAAGGAGCACGTCATGGCCCGAGCCCGTCGAGGCGGACGCCAGTCCCGCCGCCAGCCCAATCAGACTCCGGCACGACCCAACGTGCCGCGCCCCAGCCGTCGGGGACGGGGGGGCGCAGCCCCAGACGAGGAAGCGCCCACTGCGGCGCCAGGCAGCGCTGGGGCACCCAGCGGGTCGTCGATCTTGGGCGGTGGTTCGGTCCAGGTCACGGCCGGAGCCGGCCCGACTCGGGGCACCCTCCGCCAGCGCAATCGCGGCGGGCCCAGAAGTGCGGCCGAACGGGAGCGCGGCAGTGCCCTGCGCGTGCGCGCCGTTGCCTACGACTTTCGCTCCATCGGTTCCGACTTGCGCTGGATCTTCGGTGCGACGGGCGCCAGCATCGCCGCCGTGGTCGTGCTTTGGGCAATTCTGCGGCTCTAATAGTCGGCTCAGTCCATCGACTCCGGTTTGTCGACGAGGGCAAAAGTTAGCTCGCCCTGCGCGGCGGCTTCGCCGTCGACGGTGGCCCGTGCCGTCGCTTTGCCTATGGGCCCGAGTAGCCGCGTCAGCTCCACCTCCAGGCGCAGCTGATCTCCGGGCACGACCTGGCGCCGGAAGCGCATCCTGTCGATCCCGGCGAAGAGGCCGAGCTTGCCGGCATGCTCATCGCCGGTCAGCGCCGCCACGGCCCCTACCTGCGCCAGCGCTTCGACGATCAGCACGCCGGGCATGATCGGATTGCCGGGGAAGTGTCCTTCGAAGAACCATTCGTTGGCCGACACGTTCTTCAATCCCACCGCCCGTTTACCGGCGTCCAACTCGACGATCCGATCGATTAGCAGGAACGGGTACCGGTGCGGGATCGTGTCCAGGATCCGCTGAATGTCGAAGTCGTCCAGCTCGGTCATCGACGCACCCCTCGCTTTGTCGCGTGGGATCTGTTTGCTTGGGCTGGTTGTGCAGTTGGGGATTCCGACTCAGCCCAGGCATGTTCCAGGAACTCGACGAACGCCCCTGCCGCCGCCGCGGGCAGGGGAAGCTCGCCCGGCAGATGCTCGTCGTTCTTGGTGCCGTGGTAGTCGGAGCCACCCGCGGCGACGAGGCCGTGACGACGAGCGAGCGCTCCGAAGCGAGCAATCGCGTCCGTGCCGTGGTTCTTGTAATAGACCTCGATACCTTGCAGGCCCGCCTCGCTCAGCAGTTCCACGGTCGCATCCGCTTCGGGCAGGTACTGCGGATGCGCCAGGATGGCGACGCCGCCGCTGGCCCGGATCAGCTGTACCGCCTCCGCGGGTGGCAGCTTCTCGCGCGCTGCGTCGGCGGGGCCGCCGGTGCGCAGGTACGCTTCGAACGCCTCCCCGACGCCGGTCACGTAGCCCCTCTCCACCATCGCCCGCGCGATGTGCGGCCGCCCCACCGCAGCTTCGCCCGCGATCGCCAGCACGCGTTCCCATGCGACGGGTACACCGAGCTGCTCCAGGTTCCGCATTATCTGGAGACCGCGCTCGTGCCGCCCCTCGCGGTACCGCTCCAGTTGCGATTGCAACGCCGCGTTCTCCGTCGATGCGAAGTAGCCTAGTAGATGTGCTTCGCCACCATCGTCGAGGTCGGTACTGATCTCGATGCCGGGGATCACGCGCACGTCGAGCCCCCGCCCGGCCGCGACCGCCTCGTCCACCCCGGCCGTCGTGTCGTGGTCGGTCAGCGCCATCGTGCGCACGCCCTGTTTCGCTACCAGCGCGACAAGCTCCGCCGGCGACGAGGTCCCATCCGATGCGGTGCTGTG
>CAUYZA010000161.1:0-6928 GCA_963577225.1 Dehalococcoidia bacterium
CGGCGGAGAGCCCGACCCGCACAGCGGGCGGACGCCACGGACGACGGTCGGACGTCGCGCGGAAAGCCATCGCCAGATCCTAGCGGGCGGGTCGGCTCTGGTGTAGCGGCGTGCCGTTGGCGCTGGGTGGGGGATCGTGGACATCGCGGGCCTACACTATGGGCGCCTCTCCGATGGCATGGATCGGGCCTGTAGCTCAGGGGTCAGAGCAGGCGGCTCATAACCGCTCAGTCGGAGGTTCGAATCCTCCCGGGCCCACCAAACACACGCGGAGGCCAGATCGTCGTTCCCGCCCGAACTGGGTCGTGCGGCGCCATACGTGCGGCCGAGCGGCGCGTTCGGTTGACGACCTCATGGCGGCAGTTTCCACATCATATATCATCAGAGAATTGTGAGCGGAAACTGAGAGAGGGGGGATCGTGGAGCGAGATCGGATCTGGAGGTCCTTGGGTGATCGGCCGATCGGCCGTCGTGCGTTACTGCGTTCCGCCGCTCGCTGTGGGGTGGGCGTCGCGGGCCTGGCACTGGTCGGCGGCGGCGGCGACGACGATGAGGCGGAGGCGCTGTCCGACCCGGAAGGTGGCACCGAGAGCGACGTCGCTACTCAGAGTTCCCGCACGGCGCCTACGAGTGCCCCGAGCTCGGTCGTTGAGCTGCAAAGCGATGACGGCGTCGCCACATTGAGGATCCCGGAGGGCGCGCTGCCGGCCGGCACGGATCCGGAGTCGGTGGTGGTCAGCTCGGTCTCTCAGGAGGGTGTGCCAGCCGTCTTTTCAAGGCGAGGAGGCGGACGCGGCGCTCGCGGTGATCGAGCTTGAGCCGGACGGCCTGCAACTCAGCAGCCCGCCACGCTGGAGTTCTCGTTCCCCTACGTGGTACCCGACGACGGCAGCGCCGACTCGATCGGCTTCGATCACATCAGCGCTGGCGGCGACGAGATCGAGGATCTGTCCACTGTGGCCGACCCGGAAGTTGAAATCGATGCCGAGGCGGGGATCGTGCGGGTGCGGGCTCAGGTCAGCCACTTCAGCACGGTGGTGGCCGGTTTCGGACAGGTCAACGTCACTCTCACTGCGCCCGACACCGCACCTAGTGGGCGAGCGTTTCCAAGCCGACGTCGTGATTCGCGAGCGCCCACGACGCACGCGTGTACGTCGGAACAAGAACGGAGATCTGGTCGGGAGCCGCTCGGAGCTCGACAAGTCGCAGACCTGGACCGTATCGGGCTCATATTGGATCGGCGTTGTGCTGAGCCCCGGTGGCCAGCTAGCCGATCGCCCTCCCAATACGGTTGTCGCCAGTTCGTTCAGCACCACGGAGACGGTCACGTGCGAGTCGCTGTTCGACGGCCCAGAACGGTTCCGCCCCAGCAACCTCAGTTGTCACGGAAGGTCCGAGCACTGGCAGAAGTACACCCCGATCAAGGCGGACGGCAGCACCGGGGAGCCGCGTTCGTATAAGCGCCATGACAGGCTCTGTGCGGACTCCAAGGTCCTTTGCCTGGAGGGTGAGGAGGTTGATGTGCTGGAGATCGGTGGGCGCTTCTATCCCGTCGAGCAGTTCGCGTCCTTCCCGCCCGAGGCCGCCGGTGTGACGATCACGACCGGCGGCAGTTCCAGCACCACTCAATCGTTTGACGGCGAGCCAGAGATTGCGTGTTCGGAAGATCACTACTACCGGCCGGACTTCCGCCCGATCGTCCAATCCGTGGAGGCGACTCCGTTCTCGCTGACCTTGCCGAAGCCACAGCCCTGTGGGTTCGGCAAGGTCAGCGAGATCCCCGCGAGCACGATCACGGTGCCGAAGGAGCACGCCGAGGCGTATCGCGCCGTGCGGACCTAGTCGGTTCAGCGGATTCCGCTCCGCCGATCACCCGTTCATTGCGACGGCCGAGCCGTGAAGGGCGCGGTTGGACCGCGTCGGGCTCCTGAGTGCGCTGGACGAGACAACGGCCGCGCAGCGCGGAGCCGGATCGCGGACTAGCATCGCTCAGGCAGTCGACGCCCCACACATCGCGGAACGGAGCATCAAGATGGCAGCCAGCATCAAGACGGACGGACGATTGGCCGGCAAGGTCGCCGTGATCACGGGGGCGTCGCGCGGGATCGGGGAAGCGATCGCCTACAGCTACGCCCAAGAGGGCGCGAAGGTGGTCGTGTCGGCGCGCACATTAGATGACGGGGACCATCCGCTGCCGGGCAGCATCAATAGCGTCGTCAAGCGGATCACGGACGCCGGCGGCGAGGCTTCGGCGGTCCAAGCCGACATCTCGGTTGAGGCGGATCGCGAGAGGCTGATCGAGGCTGCCGTGGAGGCCTATGGCCCTGTCGACATCCTGGTCAACAACGCCGCGGTGACCTTTTTCATCCCCACGGCGCAGTTTCCGGAGAAGCGCTACAAGCTGATGGAGGAGGTCCAGGTCTATGCACCGCTGCACCTGTCGCAGCTTGTGCTGGAGAGCATGCGCGAACGCAAAATGGGCTGGATCGTCAACGTCTCGTCGCATGCGGCGCTGCACCCCAAGGTCGATGGCGGCCCGGGCGAGGGCACGGTCTACGGCATGTGCAAAGCTGCGCTGGAGCGCTTCACGACGGGTCTTGCGGCGGAGCTGTACGACGACAACGTCAGCGTCAACGTGATTTCGCCGGGGCTCGTGGCGACTCCGGGCGTCGTCTATCACAAGCTGATCAACGACTCGAACAAGGACCGGGTCACGCCGGTGGAAGACATGGCCGAGGCCTGCCTGCGGTTGGCGTACAGCCCGGCGTCGGAGATTTCGGGGCGGATCACTTACGCCGACGAGATGATCGAGGAGTTCAAGCTCAAGCCAGCGGAGCTACTTGCCTAGCTCCGTCGTCGGAGCGGAAGGAGTTCGGGGATGGCGCTGAAGATCGCACTGATGCCGAGCCGCTACAACCGATTCGACCTGTTCGAGGCGGCCGGCTTCGAGACGTACGAAGCGCCGGCCCGCAGCCCCGAGGAACTGATCGACGTCTTGCAGGACGCCGACGCGGCGCTGGTCACCACCCGGCCGCTGACCACGCGCGCCGTGCTGGAGGCCTGTCCGAAGCTGAAGGTGCTCTCGCGCATGGGGGTGGGGGTCGATTCGATCGACTTGCTTGCGGCAACGGAGCAGGGGATCTGCGTCTGCAATGTGCCAGGCGTCAACACTGCCGAAGTGGCCGACCACGCAGTCGCGCTGCTGCTAGCGGTCACGCGCCAGCTGTCGGACGCGATCACGGCGACGCGTGACGGGCAGTGGAGCGACCCGGCGCGGGTGAGCCACTTCCAGCGCTCGGTGCGACGGATCGCGGGCCACACCGTGGGTATCGTTGGCTTCGGCAACATCGGCCGGGCGTTCGCTCGACGCATTGAGGGCTTTGGACCGGCGCGGATCATCGCCGCCGACCCCTATGTCGATCAGTCCACGGCCGACCTCTACGGCGTGCAGCTGGTCGGCCTCGACACGTTGGCGAGCGAGGCCGATTTCATCTCGATCCACAGTTCGGCGACGGATGAGACGCATCATCTGTTCGATGCCGCGGTCTTCGCAAAGATGAACTCGGGCACCGTCGTCGTGAACTGCGCGCGGGGGTCGATCATCGACCAGCAGGCGCTGCTGATCGCGCTGCGGGAGGGGCAGATCGGCGGGGCGGCAATCGACGTGTCCGAAGTGGAGCCGATCGAGTCCGACAACCCGCTGCTGCAAGAGCCGAATTGTCTTGTCACACCGCACATCGCCGGATTCTCACCGACGTTCCTGGATGAGTGCCCGCGCAAGCAGGCGGAAAACGTGATCAACATCCTGACCGGGATTCGGCCGCATGGCCTGGCGAACCCCGAGGTGATCAAGACGATCGCCGTGATGCGCTCCGGCGATCCCGGCCGCTGGCAAGGGATTCCCGACTTCTCGACGGCGCTCGATCTCTAGCTCGGCCTCGCGTTTCGACGGCCGGTCTGGCTCGGTGTGTGGCTGGTCGCGATCGCGACGGTTATGCTCCGCGTCGGTGTTCCCGCGATACACGCCGCGAGCGGAAGGATGATCGATGCGACCCAATCATGTGCTGCAATCCTGGCGGAACGGTGGGCAAACAGTGGGTGCCTGGCTTGGGGATCCGTCCGGGCACGCGGCGGAATCGATGGCGCAGGTGGGCTTCGACTGGCTCTGTGTCGACATGCAGCACGGCATCGTCGACTACACGAACGTGGTGGAGATGCTGCGCGCGATCTCGACGACGAAGACCGTGCCGTTCGTGCGCGTGCCCTGGAACGATCCGCCGACGATCATGAAGGCGCTCGATGCGGGTGCGTACGGCGTCGTGGTGCCGCTGGTCAATACGCGCGCGGAGGCGGAGCAGGCCGTCTGGTCCTGCCGCTACCCGCCCAAGGGCGGTCGCTCGTTCGGGCCGGCGCGGGCGTCGATGTACGGTGGCGCGGGCTATGTGGACGGAGCGAACGACGAGATCGCCGTGATCTGCATGATTGAGACGGCGGAGGCGTTGGACAACCTGGACGAGATTTTGTCGGTCGATGGCGTGGACTGCGCCTACATCGGGCCGTCGGATCTGGCTTACGCCATCGGCCTCAAGCCGGTGGGCGACAATCCCGATCCGAAACACCAAGAGACGATGCTGAGCATCCTTGAGGCCTGCAAGCGTCACGGCGTGGCGTCCGGCGCGCACACCGGCAGCCTCGAATACACCACGAAGTGGCTGGACGCCGGGTTCCAGATGGTCAACCTCGGCTCGGACATCGGCTTTATGCGTGCCTCGGCGTCAACGGAGCTGTCGGCGGCGCGCTCGCAGACCGACGTTCCGCCGGTGCAGGACGACTGACATGCCTACCGTCGACGCGTCGGCCCTGTCTGAGTACGTGGAGCGGATCTTCGCGGCGACGGGCTCACCGCCTGCGGACGCGAACTTCGTGGCGTCTCACCTGGTTGAGGCCAATCTCAAGGGCCACGACTCGCACGGAGTGATCCGTGTTTCGCAATACGTCGAAGGAGCGCAGGCGGGCCGGATTCAGCCGGCCGCCAACACCGAGACGGAGTCGGAGAGCGACACGACGGCGGTGCTGAACGGCAACTGGAACTACGGCCAGGTCGTCGCACGCGACACGATGGCCAAGGCGATTGAGAAGGCCGGGGCGCACGGCGTCGGCATCGTGGTGGCTCATCAGGCTGGGCACGCGGGACGGATCGGCGCGTACGGCGAACAGGCAGCGCGGGCAGGCATGATCGCGATCGCCTGCGTCAATCTTCACGGCGGCGGTCAACTCGTCGCGCCCTTCGGCGGCGCGGCGCGCCGGCTCTCGACGAATCCGATCGTCGTGGCGGCGCCGACGAACGATCCCGATGCGCCGTTCGTGCTGGACATGGCGACATCGATGGGAGCGGAAGGCAAGGTCCGCGTCGCGCGCAATCGCGGGGAGCAACTGAAGCCGGACTGGATCCTGGATGCGGACGGCAACTCCAGCACGGACCCCTGGGACCTTTATGGCGGCGATCCGCCGGGCTCGCGCCCTGCGGGCGCCCTGCTTCCGGTCGGCGGCCCCGTTGGCCACAAAGGCTTCGGCCTCGCGATGGCCGTGGAGCTTCTGGCGGGGGCTCTGACGCCGGCCGGGACGGTCGGTCCCGACGCTAAAGGTGGGGGCAACGCGATCTTCATGCTGGCGATCGACCCCAACGGCTTCGTTGGCGCGGGTCCGTTCAGCAACGCGCTGACGGGGCTGGTCGAGTACGTCAAGTCGCCGCCCTTCGCGCCCGGCTTCGACGAGATCCTGACAGCCGGCGAGCCCGAGCGTCGGCGCATGGCGCAGCGCGAGCGGGACGGAATCCCGCTGGACGACGCGACGTGGGAGCAGATCGAAGGTGCGGCAGCGTCGGTTGAGGTGGCGTCGTACGAGGGTGCGCTCGGCTAAGGGTCGCTCTGACCCCATCGCATCGGCGTTCTTGGCGGCGCCCTTGGACCTAGCCTGCGGCGAGCGGAGGCCAGCATGCAAATCGGGTCGCAGCTTCACACCAACAGCACCCACTGGGATCAGGTGCAGGATGTCGTCCGGGTCATGGACGACGGCCCCTGGGAGAGCGTCTGGGTTCCCGACCACTCCGTGCCGCCGCTGGCCTTCCTGGACGAGGCTGGGGAGTGCCTGGAAGGCTGGTCCTTGTTGACCGGGATCGCGGCGATCAGCCGCAGGCTGCGGATGGGCGTGCTCGTCTCCGGCAACACCTATCGCAACCCCGCGCTGCTGGCCAAGATGGCGGCCACAATCGACCAGATCGCGGGCGGCCGCCTGGAACTGGGCATCGGAGCGGCCTGGCACGTACGGGAGCACGAGGCCTTCGGCTTCGACTTCCCTTCGCTGAAAGAGCGCTGCGACCGGCTGGAAGAGGCCTGCGAATTGATCCGCAAGCTGTTCACCGCCGAGGGCCCCGTCGACTATGACGGCCGCTACTACAAACTGGTCAACGCATCCTTCGCGCCGCGCACCAGCCAGGAGCCGCACATCCCGATCATGGTGGGCGGCAACGATGAGAAGCGCACGCTGCGCACGCTCGCTCTGTACGGCGACGTGATGAACCTGGACGAAGCGACGCCCGCCCAGGTCGCGCACAAGATCGGCGTTTTGGAGGAGCACTGCCGCGAGGTTGGGCGCGACCCGAGCGAAATCACCAAGACCTGCTTCTTTCCCGTGGGGCTGCAGGACGACGAAGAAAAGGCGGAGCACCTGCGCAGCTTGTGGGATGGCGGCAAGACCGCGGAGGAACGGGCCCGGCTGGCGTTCGGTTCGAAGGAGCACATCATCGACGTGATCCGCGAGTACGAGGCGACTGGTGTCGAACGGGTGATCTTCAAGGGGATGCCGAACAATCCGCGCCTCTACGAGCGGATCCAGGAAGAGATCCTGCCCGCCTTCGTCTGAGCCGACG
>CAUYZA010000162.1:0-6719 GCA_963577225.1 Dehalococcoidia bacterium
CGTAGATCAGATCGGCGTAGTCCTGCATCAGGCGGTGCTTGAGCCGCAACTGCTGCTTGCTCAGCGTCAGACTCTCGAGCGCCCGATGCGCCTCCATCAGTACGAGTGCCGCCGGCGCCTCGTACGTCTCGCGCGACTTGATTCCCACGAGCCGGTTTTCGACCATGTCGATCCGGCCGACGCCGTTTTTCCCGGCGAGCTCGTGCATACGCAGGATCAGGTCGACCGGCTCCAGCCGCTCACCGTCCAACGAGACCGGAACGCCCCGCTCGAATCCAATCTCCACGTAGGTCGGCTCGTCCGGTGCGTCCTCGATCGACGAGGTCCATTCCCAGACGTTCTCCTTGGGCTCGGCCCACGGGTCTTCGAGTTCGCCCGCTTCGATCGACCGCCCCCAGAGGTTCTCGTCGACCGAGTACTGCTTGTCTTCGCTGACGGTGATCGGGATTTTGTGGGCACGCGCGAAGACGATCTCCGATGCTCGCGTCGTCAGTTCCCACTCGCGTACCGGCGCCAGGATCTCCAGATCCGGGGCGAGCGCCCCCACCGAAACGTCGAAGCGGACCTGGTCGTTGCCCTTGCCCGTGCAGCCGTGCGCGATCGCGGTCGCGCCCTCTTCGCGCGCCACGTCGACCAGCAGCTTCGCGATCAGTGGTCGGGCCAGCGCCGTCGCCAGCGGATAGCGGCCCTCGTAAAGCGCGCCGGCCATCATCGCCGGGAAGATGAAGGAGCGCGCGAAGACGTCCTTCGCGTCGCTGATCACGAGGCGCTCGGCGCCCGCCGCCAAGGCACGCTCTTCCAGGCCGGACTCGCGGTCGGCGAAGCCGACATCGACGTAGAGGCAGATCACGTCCCATCCGCGCTCCACCAACCAGCGGGTGACGACGGATGTGTCGAGTCCCCCGCTGTAGGCGAGGACGACCCGCTTCGGCTTGTTGCTTTTGGGCACGGGCAGCTCCTTCAGCCGGCGCTAGTTGCGGGCCTCGACGCTAATCGTCCGCTTCGGCCACGGCGGTCAGCGACGCTTCCAAGATCTCGACCGCGCGATCCAGTTCCGCTTCGCTCACGGTCAGCGGCGGCATCAGCCGCACGCGGTTGGGCCGGACGTTGTTGCAGAGCAGGCCGCGCTCGCGCGCCGCTCCCGCCACGTCGGCCGCGATGTCGTGCTTCAACTCGAGTGCGACGAGCAAGCCCTGGCCGTGGACGTCGATCACCTCGGGGTGGGTGTCCTCCAGGGCGCGCAGTTTGCGTTCCAGATAGACGCCTTTCTCGGCCACCTGGCCGGGGATGTCCTCTTCGACGATGGTGCGCATCACGGCCAGCGCGACGGCGGTCGCGAACGGCTGGCCGCCGAACGTCGTGCCGTGATCGCCGGGCTCAAAGACCGAGGCCTTCTCGTTGGCCATGATCGCGGCGACCGGAATGCCACCCCCCAGCCCCTTGGCCAAGGTCATGATGTCTGGCTTGAGATCGAAGTGCTGAAAGCCGAACATCTTGCCCGTGCGGCCGATCCCGGTCTGGATCTCGTCCAGGAAGAGCAAGACGTTCTGCTCATCGCAGAGCGCGCGCACGGCCGGCAGGTATTCGGGGTCCGGCACGTTGACGCCGCCCTCGCCCTGGACGGGTTCCAGCATGATCGCGCAGGTCTTATCGGTGATGGCGCCGCGCAGCGCCTCGATGTCGTTGTAGGGCACGTAGACGAAGCCGCCCGGCAGTGGGCCGAAGGGGTCCATGTAGCGCGGGTTGCCCGTCGCGGTCACGGTCGTCAGCGTCCGGCCGTGGAAGGCGTTCTCGGCGGTGATGATCTCGTAGGACCCATCGCGGTGGTCGCGGCCCCACTTGTGGGCCAACTTGATCGCGCCTTCGTTGGCCTCGGCGCCGCTGTTGCAGAAGAACGTGCTACTCAGCCCACTTTGCTCCACCAGCAGCTCCGCCAGTTCGATCTGGGGCACGGTGTAGAAAATGTTGGAGACGTGGATCAGCTGCTCCGACTGCTCCCGGATCGCCTTGAGCATGACGGGATTGGCGTGCCCCAGCGCGTCCGTGGAGATGCCCGCGATGAAGTCCAGGTACTCGTTGCCGTCGTCGTCCCAGACCTTCGTACCTTCGCCACGGACCAGGGTCAGCGGTACGCGTGCGCCGGTGCGCATGAAAACGGCGGCTTCTCGTTCCGCGATGCTGGCCATGCGGTCCTCCTCTGCACAGAGGCTCTGATCAGAGCCCTTCAAAGCGAACCCTGCAACGAGAACAACGTGACCGGCGCGCTGGCCGGTCACTGATCTGCGCTCGGTCCACGGGTCTCGGCGCGTTATTGCGCGTTGAGCGCTGCCTCGAGACGCTGCAGGGCGTCCTCCAGCAACTCCAGTTGCCTACCATATTCGGCGAATTCTGAGAGGGCAAACAAGCGCTGTGCTTCGGAGAACGCGTTGCGTGCTTCCTCCACGAGCTCGGCGATAGTGGCGTCCCCGGGGTCGATCACCGGTGCGTCGTCGTCATCCCCTGCCGGCGGCTCATCGGCGGACGGCGTGAGGTCGTCGGCGGCCGGGCTCCCCAGGCCGCCTAGGTCGCCGGCCAGAACCGTCCCCGTTAAGCCTGTCGACTGGGCCAGCCCGAGCGCGACGCGTGACGCTTCTTGCAGCGTTTCCTCCAGCGCGATGCGGTTGCCGTTGACGACCACGACCGCTTGCAGCAAGGGGAACGTCGCCGTCTCCGCCTGGATGAAGATCGATTCCACGTAGACGTACGAATTGCCCACGGGCAAGAACAGCAAATTGCCACGGATCAGATCGGAGCCCTGTTGGCCGAGCAGCGTGAACTCGCGACTCACAGCGACATCCGAGTCGATTCGGGCCTCGATCTGCGCCGGCCCATCTACCAGCGGGCTGGCCGGGAAGCGAAGGGCAAAGAGCTGGCCGTAGTTTTCGCCGTCGCTCCGGCCGGACAGCCAGGCGATCGCATTGAGCCGGTTGCGCGGGGTGAACGGCTGGATGAGTAGGAACTCGGGCTCCGGCTGATCGGGCAGCCGCAACGTGACGTAGTACGGCTCAACCTGGACCGACGCCTCGCGTAGCAACTCGGTTGGGATTGCCCAGACATCTTCGCGGTTGAATAACGTGCGTGGCGAGGTGATGTGATAGGTCAGATAGGTCTCGGCCTGCACCGTGAAGAGGTCCTGGGGATAGCGCCAGTGGGTGCGGAGGTCCGCCGGGAAGGCGGACTGGGGCTGGAACAGGTCGGGGAAGATCTTCTGCCAGACCTGAATGATCGGGTCTGTTTCGTCCACGATGTAGAGGTCGACCGTTCCGTTGAACGCGTCGATCACGACCTTTACGGAGTTGCGTACGTAGTTGCTGCCCGCCGGGATTCCGACCGTTCCGGCCGTCAGTGGCTGGGAGTACGGGAAGCGGTCGGTGGAGGTGTACGCGTCCTGGATCCAGTACAAACCGCCGTCGCTCCCGATCACGATGTAGGGATCGTTATCGAGTTGCAGGAACGGCGCCAATTCGCGCACGCGGTCCTGGATGTTGCGGCGAAAAACGATCTTGCTTTCGGCGGTGACGGATCCGGAGACGAGAATGTTGAAGTCCTGGAACTCCATCGCGAAGATGGCGCGTTTGAAGATGCTGCCCAGCGAAATCCCACCGGTACCGTCGTAGCGGTTGGTCGACTCCCCGCCCGTCCCAATCGGGAAGTCGAACTCCTCCGCATCGGTGTCGACGATGACGTAGGGGTCGGTCACCTCGCCGAAGTAGATCCGTGGCTGCGAGATCTCGACGATCTCCGAGGTCTCCGGATCGAGCGAAGTCAGTTCCGGCGGGATGTTGGAGACGAAGAAGTTGGGCCGGCCAGAGACGGACACCTCGTCGACCGGCGTTACGGTCACGCCGAAGCCGTGCGTGAATTGCAGTCGCCGGTTGACCCAGCCTTGCTGATCCTCCCGCAGGTTCGTATGCGACAGCTCGCGCACCGCGAGGAAGACTTGGCGCATCTCGCCGTTGATCTCGTACCGATCGACGTCGGCATCGGGGAAGACGTAGAGCTGCCGTAGCGTTTGGATGTTGTTCAGCGTGTCGCGCAGTGGGCGGTGATCCCACAGCCGCACGTTGCGCAGGACCTCCGGGTTGGCCTCGATGTCTTCAATCGTCGCCTGGCTCTCGGCCGGGAACTCGCGCTCGTCGATTCCGTCGAGCGCGAAAGCGAAGCGCGTCGCTTCGATGTTGCGGACGATGAACTCGGTTTCGCGGTCCAACTCGTTCGGGTCCACCTGCAGGCGCTGCACGATCGCGGGGTAGATCGCGGTCCCGCCAATGCTGGCCACAACCAGCAGCGCCATCGCGCCTCCGGGGTAGCGCAGCCGGCGATGGAAGGGCCAGGAGAGGAACGCTGCGGCGGTTAGGCCGCCGACTATCATCATGAAGATCAGCGCGCCGCTGCGCGCATTGACGTCCGTGTAGGTGGCGCCGAAGACCACCCCATTTTCGCTCACCGCCAGTTCGAAGCGGGCCAGCCAATAGCCCCAAATGAACATCCCGATCACCACGACCACCAGCAGGGCGATGTGCATCCGCGCTGGGCGGGAGGCGTCCGCGTCGCCGTTGTGCAAGGAGTAGCGGAATCCGTAGACGCCTACGCTAGAGATCAGCGCCAGAATCGTGAGCCCCGTTGCCCAGCCCTTGATGAACTGCAGCGGCTCCAGCTGGAACACGTAGAAGCCGACGTCCTTGTCGAACTCCGGGTCCCGCACGCCAAACGGCTGTGCGTTCATGAATTGCAGAATCTCTTCCCAATGACCGACGGCGACGGAGCCGAAGATGATGCCGAGGAAGAGCGAAGCAGCGAAGCCACCCCAGAGCGCCCCGCGGCGCACTGTGCCCACGCTCAGCTCACGGAACGGACTCGTCTCTTCGCCCCGCGTCTCCAGCGGCAAGCGCCAGGCCAGAACCACGTTGATGAAGATGAAGACGAAGGCGATGCCGAACGCAGCGAAGAAGAGCCAGACCTGGGTGCCGATGCGCGTGTTGAACACGCCGCGGTAGCCAACCTCATCGAACCAGAGCCGGTCGACGAAGAGGCCGATGGCGGCGTTGAGCAAGATGAAGAACACCAGGATCGAGACGAAGACGACCAGGATCTTCGGCCACCAACGTCGGCCTGGCGGCTGACGCGCATCGGACATCTCGAACGGTGGCGGCTGGTCCTCGCCGCCGCCGCCGGTCAGATCGCGGAGCAGGTCGGGCGGTGGTGGTCCGAGATTGCCGGAACGCCCCTCCTCCGACGGAGGTACGACGAACGGGGGCTGCTCGCCCTCCGACTCTTTGTCGTCCGGAGGCTGCGTGCGTTGTATGCCCAGCCCGCCAAGCGGAAGCTGAGGCCAGTGCAGACCAACGCGGGACGTCCAGAGTCTTGTCATACGACCACCGTCCCGCCGCGTCCCGCGAGCGCGACCGGGATCGCCCCGGCGGCACTGCCATCGACGATACGGGCTCCGGCGCCTCGCTCCGCCGCCTGTAGGCAGGCCTCTACCTTGGGAAGCATGCCGCCGGAGAGGGTGCCGGCCGCTCGCAGCTGGGCCACGTCAGCGCAGTCCATGGACGTCACGAGCGAGTCTTCAGCATCCAGAATGCCGGGCACGTCGGTCAGGAAGATCAGGTCACTGGCACCGATCGCCGTCGCAATCGCGCCGGCCGCCGTATCGGCGTTGATATTGAGGATCTCGGCCTGGTCGGTTCGCAGGCCGATCGGCGCGACGACCGGCAGCAGGCCTTGATTCAGCATCCCGGTCAGCGTCGACGGGTCGCAGACCGGCGCGTCGCCGACAAAGCCAAGTCCGCGCTCACTCTGGGGCGAAGTCAGCGTTCCGCCGTCAATCCCGCTCAGGCCGACGGCCGGCGCACCGAGTTGCGCGAGTCGTTGCACCAACTGCTTGTTGACGACCCCGCAGAGCACGCCCACCACCACGTCGCGCGCCTCGGCCGTCGTCTTGCGCAGCCCCGCGACGAACTCGGTCGGGACGTTCAAGCGCGCCAGCCAATCGGAAACGAGCGCGCCGCCACCGTGCACGATCACCAGCGGCTGTCCTGCCGCGTGCAACGCGGCGCAGTCGGCCAAGGATGTGTCATGCGTGCCCAACGTGCTGCCACCGATCTTGATCACGATCGGCGCTGAGCCCGGGGTCGCTCGTCCATTTTCCATCTGCGAAGCGTACGGCATGAGCCGCGTACACGAGCACATCCGAATCAAGAGCTGACGCTTGTCGGGGCTCAGGTCACGTAATCCGTGTTGAAGCGGACGTATTCCTCTGTCAGGTCGCAGCCCCAAGCAGTGGCGGAGACGTTCCCCGCCCCCAGGTCCAGCCGCATCGACACCGTATCGCCGCCCGCCGCCTGCTTAATCAGCTCATCCGAAACCCCCATCGACGCGCCTGCCTCGGCCACCTGCGTCCCGCCGACCCAGAGCCGCACCAGGTCTTGTTCGAACGGCACCCCGGCGTATCCCGCCGCCATCAACACACGGCCCCAGTTCTCAGGGTCGCCCTTGTTCAGCGCCGCCTTGACGAGCGGCGACTTCACCACGGTGCGCGCCACGTCCCGCGCGTCGGCGAACGACGCTGCGCCCGAGACCGTCATCTCGATCATCTTGCTCGCCCCCTCGCCGTCGGAGGCCAGCATTTTGGCCAGGCTCTTCAGCACCCCCAGCAGCGCGCCCTCGAAGGCCTCCAC
>CAUYZA010000163.1:0-6717 GCA_963577225.1 Dehalococcoidia bacterium
CCGGACTCGGGGGGGGGGCACCAGACCGAGCTGGAGACCGTGTGGTCACGTGCCCCAAGCGGTCTCGACGGGGGCGTGCGGGGTGTGGGGGTCGGGAGGCGGCAGGCGTTAACTCACCCTTGGGGCGCTCGCTCTGAACTGGGAAACGGTGGTTAGGTATCGCGCGGAGCGAGCAACCGTCGTCGATGGTAGCCGGTCGATCCGTCGGGCAACGCAGGCTGGATCTCGGCGATTTGCGGCACGCCATCTCCGTCCACCGCACGTACCGCCAGCAAGTGCTCGGTCGGTGTGGCGTCGAAGTTGAACGACCAGAAGCGCCACGCAAGCGGGTCGAGTTCGTCCCGCAGGGCGGCGGCCGACCAGGTGGCGCCGTCGTCGGTACTGACCTCGACGGCGGCGATCCGCCGGTCGCCGGCGAAGGCGATCCCTTGCACGCGCTCGTTACCAGGGACCGTGCGCTGTCCACCAGCGGGGACGTCGATGCGGGACATCGTCTGAATCCGGCCCTCCTCCGACCAGCCACGCTGCTGCCAGAAGCCCAGCACGTTGCGTGACGTCAGGATGATGCGGGTGATCCACTTTGGGTTCTTGATCCCGTAACGCCCGGGGGCGAGCAGGCGCAGCGGATAGCCATGGGCAACCGGCAGAGGCTCGCCGTTCATCTCCCAGACCAGACGTACCTCCGGGTCCATGACGTATTCGAGTCGATGGCTCTCCAGGTAGTCGTCGGCCGAGTTAAAGATGACGTGGGTTGCTTCGGGCTGAACCCCGGCCAGGTCCAGCACCGTACGAAGCGATGTTCCGCCCCAGCGGGCATTGCTGATCAGTTGGTCTCGCCCAGCGCCGGCGCCGAGTGCGTAGCTAATACACATCAGCGTGTTCATGGACTCCTCGCCGGGGAGCGCACGCACTTCGTCCAGCGTCAGCGTGAGCTTGTTGTCGACCAGCCCGCCGACCTCGAGCCGCCAAGAGTCGCCATCGACGGGGGGGTCGAAGAAATTCTTGGACACGGTGTAGAAGTCGGCGTTGGATGTTACGGGGTCCGGCAGGCGACCTCTGATCACACGACGAACACCGGCGCGGGTGGTGTCCCACACGTTGTGGCCGAGATAGACGGCGGCAACGATGCTGATGCCGAAGGTGCTGGAGCCGACGAGAAAGCGGCGGCGGGAGAGCGCCGAGCCTCGAATCGGGCGCGGACGGCGCGGACGGTAGCCTGCCCAAGCGGCATCGACGGCATGGCTGATAGCAACATAGAGGGCCGTGAGTAACAGCATCTGCCAGAGGTAGGTGCCCCAACGGCCGGAGTCCAACACGGAGACCTGCGCGACCAGGTCGATGACCGCAGCGGCGGCGACGAATAACGCGAAGACGATGCCAAGTTGGATCGCGGCGAATTCGCGACGCTGCTCCCAGCCTGCGTTCGGCCGCAGGCGCCCGGCGGCCCACGCCCAGAGCGCGGTGTAGCAAATGAATTGGAGGGTGATCGTGGCGGCAAGGGCAGCGGTCTTGCCGGCCGGTCCGACGATGTCGAGAAACGTCGAGAAGCCCTGAGTGGAGAGGATGGACGTGCTGCCGTCGGTCAGGATTGTGCCGAGGAATGGCGCGTCAGTCTGGCGAGCGAGCAGGATGGCAACGGCGAGCGAAGCGAGGCCGCCCGCAGCACCAGGAACGATGCGGCGAGCGATTTCGCCCGGCGGTTGAAGGGCATTCACGCGCGCCCCACCATCTCTCACCTAGAGCCGCTACCCGCTACACCGACATCATACGCGGCGGTCCGCGAAGGAGTTTGAATGGCCCCGCGGTGGAGCATGCAATGTCGTTTCCTCGTCACCCGCGCGGCTCAGCGGATCGCGTTGCTGTTGGCCTTGATCGCAGCTCTGGACGATCCGTCACCCGGCCCGGGCGCAGACGAAGACGCTGCGACCTCTGGGCTGGATAACTGGCAGACCTATTAGACCGACGCGGGCGAGTTCGAGGTCGAGCTGCCCTCCGAGCCCTGCCTGACGAGCGTTTTCGGACCAGACTCGGTCGTCGGAGGAGCCCCCAGCCTCCCCCTAATCAGCGTCGCGGGGTTGGTAACCTGGCCGGGCCACTCCAATTCGCGAGCAGCCGACCCCACGACGCCCCAAGCGACGGGGTGCTCGCATCTTCCGGGTCTGCACTGGCTGCCAGCTTCGCTTTGCCAGTTACGAACTCGATCGGCTGGTAGACGCCCCCGGCGGCCGCTGTCGCGCCTGCGGACATCGATCTGGACTCCGGTCAGTTCACCGTTCGACGATCGGCTCGCCATTTTGCCGGACGGGGCGTCGTTTTGACGGAGATGAAGACGCGCCACGCACGCCGCACCATTGAGCTCTCCCCGAAGGCCATTCGGGTGCTCAGACGGCATCGGCGAGCAGAACAGGAACCGTTTGCGGCTCGGGCCGGTCTGGCGGAACCACGATCTCGTATTCCCGTCGCGGACGGGAACGCCGTGGGAGCCGCACAACTTCTGGCGGGCGTTCAAGAGGATCGCCCGGCGTGCAAAGGTTGATCGCCCGCACGAGATCAGCCCACACACGCTGCGACACACGGCTGCCACGATGTGGCTACATGCGAGCGAGGATCTGCACACCATCAGCCGGCGCTTAGGCCACTCGAGCGCGGCCTTCACGCTAGACCGCTACGGACACCTGCTCCCGGCATGCAGACGAAGGCCGCAGAGGCGCTCGACCACCTGCTCTCCTGACTTGGCCACAACGGTTGAGGTGCCTGAACCGAAAGGCCAGAGGGCCAGAGCACGGAAAGCCCATGCCTTGGCGGTTTTGCGTAGCGCGCCCGGAGGGACTTGAACCCCCGACCCTCAGATCCGAAGTAAGTTCCTGGTCGTGGCACCGCGTGCAATCGGAAGCACAGCGTGAGTCGATCTGGGCGTTTTCCGAGGCCTCTCGCCCTTGTCGTGGCACTGCGTGTGTGCCGTACACCCCTGTGCGGCGTAAATAGTCGTCGGATAGTCGTCAAATCACCCGCGGGTGGGGGTGTGGGGGTCGGGGCCAGCGGTCTATTAAGAAACCTTGGGGGCTCCTGCCGCAGGGACCGTCGCGGGCGGCGATCAGTCCAACGGGGTAGCCGCATCGGTCACCCCCTGCTTCCCAAGCAGAAGGTCGAGGGTTCGAACCCCTTCTCCCGCTCCAAGTCCCCACCAGCGCTAGCATCTGGGAGGCAGATTTGCTGCTCGTGACCCGCCGGGACAACGAGGATGGCGAAGCCCTGCTTGGTCGGTTCAAAAAGATGGTGTTCGGAGGTCGATGTGCTCCTCGTCACACGGAAGGGCAACGAAGACGGCGAGGCCCTACTCCGCCGCTTCAACAAGATGGTCCTGAGCGATGGCGTCTTGCAGGAAGCGCGGCGGCGGCGGGCGTTCATCTCCAACCGTGAGAAGCAGCGCCAGGCAGAACGCCGCGCCCAGCGCCGTCGCCAGCGGGAAGCAATGAAGCGCTCCCGCCGCCGCTAGCCCCAAGGTCGGGTGTCGGTGACGCGCTGCCGATCGCGATGTCGGTGTTTCCGGCTGTCCCGGCACGGGGTTCGACGTAGACAAGCGGAAGCAGAGGGTCGAGGGTTCGAACCCCTTCTCCCGCTCCAAGTCCCTACCCCTGGACGGTTCCGGTCCGGCTCTGGCTCCCTGACGTCTGATCGCTGCGTGTCAGATTCGGCGACTCCACGATCCACACATTTGTGACAAGGGGAAGTCCAGCTACCGCGGCTCGCGAGGAATAGGAGAGTCTCCGGGCTACCGGCGGGCGATTCCACTGCGGCAGGCCTCGTTTGACCGTCTTCGAGGCGACCTATCGCTCACTGCTCCGCCGCTGCCTGTATTCTGCACCAACATCGCGCGGGCGGTCGAGCATCGCTGCGCAGCGATAGGGGGAACCGATGACCAAGCAAGGGGTCTTGCCAGACAGCTTCAGTCAGCCGTTCTGGGACGCCGCGAACGAAGAGCGCCTCGTGATCCAGAACTGCCGCGCCTGCAATCGGTTGCAGCATCCGCCGGCGGAAGCCTGCCGCGAGTGCGGCGCCAGCGATCAACTCGAGTGGAAGCCCGTCAGCGGGCGTGGCACGATCTACAACTACGGCGTCGTGCATGACTGTCCCGTGCGGCTGCTCCAAGAGAGTCAGCCGTTCAACGTTTCCGTGATCATGCTGGAGGGCGACCCAGGGATCCAGATGTTCTCGCACCTCCCCGGCACGCCGGTGGACGATGTGCCCCCCGGCGGGGCCGTCGAGGTGATCTTCGAGCCCACGGCGAACGGTCAGCTCGTGCCCGAGTGGCGCGTGATTGCTGGCTGATCGCGATCCACCTCACGGCCCTTACGGCAAGGAATACGCGTAGTGACGACACCAACTGCACCGGATGCGATGTACCGCAACGCCGAAGGGCTTGGTATTTGGGAGCACCGCGGCAAGGTCGCCGCCGTCGGCGTCGGCCACGCGCCGACGACCCGGCGCTGGGACGGCCGCCCCGAGACGTGCGTCGGTGCCATCAGCATTCAGGCGCTCCGGCAGGCGATCGACGACGCCGGCGTCGCGCCCGAGCAGATCGATGGTCTGGTGGTCGTCCCCGACACCACGACCGGCGCTTTCTGGGAGGAGGGCAAGCCGCTTCCTATGGACGTGATCCAAAGCTTCCAGCAGACGGAGGACCCGCTCGACGGCGTCGCGAAGATCAGTACCGAGTGGCTGCTGGCGAACATGCCGGAGCTCACCAACGTCCAGTTCACGATGTACGGCCCCACCTGCATGTCGAACGCGCTCAACGTCACGGCTCAGGCCGTGGGCGACGGTCTGACACACACCTGCCTCGTCGTCAAGAGTTGGCACAACTTCGAGGGCCGCTACTACCAGGGTGGGGCCAACGCCGGGGAGGCCCTGCCTGGCACCGCCGCCATGTCCCAACTTTGGGGCGGTCCCGCCTCGTACGGCACGGCGCTGCAATTTGCGGAGTATTGCCGGAAGTACGGCAAGAGCCACGAAATGATGGCGCCGTTCATGGAGAATTCCCGCCGCAACGGGCTGATGTTCCCTGAGGGCTACTGGGCTCAGCACCGGCCCGAGGAACTTGGACCAGAGGATTATCTCGCGGCGCGCTGGATCGCAAAGCCCGCCAACCTTTTCGACAACGACATTCCCATCATGATGTCCGGCGCCTACCTCTTTTCCACCGCCGAGCGCGCGGCGGATATGGCCCAGAAGCCGGTCTACATCCTCAATCACGCGTCCAGTAACACGCGGTCCCGCAGCTTGCTTCCCACGCTCGACGAGGTGGAAGCCGACACTGCCCGCACGGCTCGCAAGATCTATGAGGGCGCGGGGATCACCGCAGACGATCTCTCCTTCGAAAACATGTACGACGGCTTCTCGCTCTTCCATCAATTCCACCTGGAGGGCCTGGGCTATCGTGGGATCCAGTTTGGGGAGGCACTGGACTTCTACCAGACCGACATCAGTATCGAAGGCCCCAACCCGGTCTCCCCCAGTGGGGGCAACATCGGCAGTGGCCGCAGCCGGGTCTGGATGCACACGGATTGCATTCAACAGCTGCAAGGCCGCGCTAGCTCGAGACAGGTCACTGGCGTCAAGCCGGAAGTGGCGGTCTCGGGTGGGCCTATGCCCCTCGGGGGGAACTTCACCGTATGGAGCGCCAGCCCCGACTAATCACCGTCGAGGACGAGGAGTGGCCCGTGTTGGTTCTGATCAGCTTCGACATCGATGGCACGTTGGAAATCGGGGATCCCCCGGGCGTCTTGACGATGGACATGGTCCGCCTGGTACGCGAGAAGGGCTTCCTGATCGGCAGCTGTTCCGATCGCCCGCTGAGCGGTCAGCGGGCCATCTGGGCTGCGCACGAGATCGAGGTCGACTTTGTTGTCTCCAAACACATGTTGCCGGACGTGAAAGCCCAGTTTGAGGCGGACGTGTATGTACACATTGGCGACCGCGAGGACCTTGACCGCCGATACGCGCTCGCAGCGGGATTCGAGTTCCTTTGGCCCCATGAGGCTGTGGCTCACCCCCACTTCCATCCGGAGATCTGACCGGTCGACCGGCCGGCCGCGGCTCTGGAAGCCCGACGGCCCGAAGCGGAGTCGCCGAATCGAGACTGGGAATACCGACCTCGCTGGCTACGATTCGTCCGGAATCGGATCGTCCAATCGATGCCGCACTTCGAGCACCATCGCCTGAGCCAGAAATCTCCGGTCGCATTTTCGTCTCCGAGCTCCGCGTGGATCTGTCCGCCGCATCGACACGGCCGGGGAAACGGAGCCGCCGGAGGCCTTCATGGCAGGGTCCGGGGCTGGCGCAGAGGTCTGGCCTGCGGTGCAAAATCTGCTCTTGGCGGCCCGCGCTTTAGGGCTCGGCGCTGTGCCCACGACGCTGCCTCTGATCGACCGGGGCGCCGTCCAGAAGCTGTTGGGACTGCCCAAGACCGTGGTGCCGTTGTGCCTGATCCCGGTGGGACACCCGTTGGGGAACTTCGGGCCCGTGATGCGCCGCCCGGTCGAGGAAGTGCTGCACTGGGATCGCTGAGCCTAGGGCAGGAGCACGCGCGAAGCGTCTCGACCGTCGGTTCACGCAGCACCCGCAGCGAGAACCCTCTTCGCTCCATGGGGGCACGATCCGCTCCTCGTCGGCAGCCCGCGATCAGTCCGCGAACGCTGCGTTCACGAGCACTTGGAG
>CAUYZA010000164.1:0-6708 GCA_963577225.1 Dehalococcoidia bacterium
CCAACTCTTCGGAGGTGTGGCCGCCCAGGGCGGAGGCCATGAAGCCTTCCCAGTGCGAGCGGCTGACCAGCCGCTGCTCTTCCTCGGGCAGGTATTTGGTGTAACCGCCGGCCATGCCGCGCGGGATGATCGTGATCTTGTGGACCTTGTCGTGGCCGGGAATCATCGCTGCGACGAGCGCGTGGCCCGCCTCGTGGTAGGCCACAACTTCCTTCTCACGACCCACCAGCAGCCGACTCTTGCGTTCCGGACCAACCATGACCCGGTCGACGGCCTCTTCCAGTTCGGAGTGGCCGACCTTCTTCTTGTTGCGACGGGCGGCCAGGATCGCGGCCTCGTTAAGCAAGTTGGCTAAGTCCGCGCCGGAGAAGCCCGGCGTTTCCTTGGCGACAATGCCGAGGTCAGCGTCCTCGGCCAGCGGCTTGCCCTGCTTGTGCACGTCCAGGATCGCCAGGCGGCCGCGCACGTCGGGCGCGTCCAGGACGACCTGACGGTCGAACCGGCCCGGCCGCATCAGCGCCGGGTCGAGAATGTCGGGCCGGTTCGTCGCGGCGATCACGATAATGTTCGTCGCCGTGTCGAAGCCGTCCATCTCCACCAGGATCTGGTTGAGGGTCTGCTCACGCTCGTCGTGACTGCCACCGAGACCCGCGCCTCGCTGCCGTCCGACGGCGTCGATCTCGTCGATGAAGACGATGCAGGGGGCGTTCTTCTTGGCCTGGTCGAAGAGGTCACGCACGCGGCTGGCGCCGACGCCGACGAACATCTCCACGAACTCCGAGCCGGAGATGCTGAAAAAGGGCACCCCCGCCTCGCCCGCCACGGCGCGTGAGATCAGGGTTTTGCCCGTTCCCGGCGGTCCTACCAGCAGGACGCCGCCGGGGATCTTGGCACCCAAGGCAGCGAAGCGTTCCGGGAATTTGAGGAATTCCACGACCTCCTGGAGCTCTTCCTTGGCCTCGTCGGCGCCGGCGACGTCATTGAACGTCACCGACGGCCGGTTGGACGTCACCATGCGTGCCTTGCTCTTGCCGAACGACATCGCTTGGCTGTTGGAGCCCTGCGCTTGGCGCAGCATGAAGATCAGGATGCCGCCGAAGATGATCAGCGGGAGGAAGTTGAGCAGCACGCCAAAGATGTTGCCGAAGCCGCCGCCGCTCTTGGCGTTGGTAGCCGGGAAGGATGGGTCGGAGACGTTGATCCCTTCGCGGTCGAGGAACTCGAAGAGGTCGGTCCCTGCGGGGATGCGGGCTTTGAAGTCGTCGTCACGATATTGGAGTTTGACCGTGCTGCCATCAACTTCGATGGCTTCGATGTTGGCGGTGTCGGTTCGCAGCCGCTCCAGCAAGCTTCGCGGCTCCGAGTCGCCCACGAAGGCGATCTCGGTGGTGCTGCCACCACCGGAGAACAGCGTCACCGTCGCGATGATCAGAACGACCAACAGCAGCAGATAGAGGAAGGAGTTTTTGGCCCAGCGTGATCCGCCCACGGCAGACTCGCTTTCTGTACGTCACCATCGACCGGCCCGACCCCATCCAGGAGTCCGGCTGGCCACATAGGCATCATAGCAGGGCGAATTTCGGCCAATCGTGGATCGAAACCCGAAATCGGCCCGCTCCAGCAGGGCTTGCCCGCCGTGCGGAGGTCCGTGTTGGAGGCGTTTGCCACCGCTATCGAAGTCGTGTGCGCCAACTCCATAAATACGCCGCAGCGCTGTCCGCAGATGGACCCGATCGCTACGCTGCGAGCAATCGATTACATGGCTGGACAGTTTCGGCCAAATGACTATCACACCGCGCATCACCACGGGGCTCGAACGGCTGATCGACGTGCCGACGGCCCCCAGCCTGCGACGCGAGCCGCCCGCTCGGGGCAAACGCCCGACCCGCAGCGTCGAGATTGACCTTTGGGATCAGGGTCTACGCGCCGTCGCCGGCGTGGATGAGGTTGGCCGTGGTGCGCTGGCGGGGCCCGTCGTCTCGGGGGCCGTCGCGTTCCTCCCCGGTGCCCGGCCGCGCTGGCTGCGCGAGTTGCGCGATTCGAAAGAGCTGACGCCCCGCCAACGCAGTCGTCTGGCTCCCCTGATCAAGGCCTCTGTCGCCAGTTGGGCCGTGGGATGGTCCTCGGCGGAAGAGGTGGACCGCTACGGCATCCTGCCGGCCACGCGGCTCTCAATGCACCGTGCGCTGGCGGGGCTCGTCGTGGAGCCGGAGTTCATCCTGGTTGACGGCAACGATCGTCATGATTTCAGTTGCGGCTTCCAAGCGATTAAGAAGGGCGATGCGCGCGTCGCCAGCATTGCGGCCGCGTCCGTGGTGGCCAAGGTCACGCGCGACGCCTGGATGGAGGCGATCGACGGCCGTTACCTGGCCTACGGCTTCGCCAGCAACAAAGGCTATGGCACCCCTGAGCACAATGCGGCGCTGATCGCAGCGGGCCCGTGTCCGGAGCATCGACGCTCGTTCGCGCCCGTCCGTGAGGCGGCACGCGACGCGCCGTTCACGCTCGGGCTGCCGCTGTTCGGCTAGGTGCGGTGGTGGGCATGGACCGACGCGCGCTTGGACAGGCCGGCGAGCGCCTTGCCGCGGCTCATCTGGAGCACAAGGGCTACGAGATCCTGCGTCGCAACGTCTACAGCGCGCAGGGTGAGATCGATCTGATTACGCGGGCACCCGACGGCACGATCGTTTTCGTAGAGGTCCGCACCCGCCGCGGGGCAGCGGCGGCCGACGAAGCCGCGGCCTCGGTGGATGAACGCAAGCAGCGCCGCATGTATGAGCTGGCAGCCAACTACCTGGCCGAGCACGCTGCGGAGGCCGACGCCCGGATCGATGTCGCCACGGTCGCCCTCAGCGCGGAGGGCGTGGTCTCGTCGGTCACCCATTACGAGAACGCGGTCGAGGGGTAGCTGTGACGGTGTCGGGGGTCGTGTACGATCCGCGGGTTATGCCGATCTACGAATATCGCTGCAGCGCCTGCGACAAGGTCACGGAGGCCTTCCACCGCGACCTGGCGAAAGCCAAGAGACCGGCCTGCGAGCACTGCGGCAGCGTCAAAACCGAGCGCGCCATCTCACGATTCGCCACTCCAAAGAGCGAGGCGCAGGTCATGGACCAGTACGGCGTGCCCGATCCGGGAGCCGGCCCCGAGGCGTACAAAGACCCGCGCCAGATCGGGCGCTGGGCGGAGAAGCGTTTCGAGGACATGGGCGTGGAGATGCCCCAAGAGGCGAAGCAGATGATCGACGCCGCGCGCGAGGGCGATCTACCGGATCCGGTCAAGGACCTCTAAGCGCGATGGGGGAGCGACAGGAAATCGGTTCCCAGCTGGAAGGCCTGATCGGCGCGATCCGGGAGGACTTCGAGGCCCGGCATGCGGCCCGCGAGGCGGGCCTGGCCGCCTCGCGACGCGTGATCCAGCACTCCGCGAACAGCATTCGCGCGATGCACCGGCGTGAATTCGACGATGCAGAGTCATTGCTGGGCCAGGCGCGCGAGAAGTCGCAAGAGGCCCAGCAAGCCCTGGAGGACTACCCCGAGATTTATCACGCGGGCTTCATCCACGATGCGCTCAAGGAGTATGCCGAGGCGAGCATTTTCCTCGCCATTGCGCGGGGCTCCGCGTTGCCGACGCCTACGGAGCTTGGCATCGAGTACGCCGCCTATCTGAACGGGCTGGCCGAGGCGGCCGGCGAGCTGCGTCGCTACACGCTCGATGCGATGCGTCGGGGCGAGCCCGACCTGCCGGAGGCCCTCCTGGCGGCGATGGACGAGATCTATTCACAATTGGTCACGATCGACTTCCCGGACGCGATTACCAAGGGCCTGCGTCGCCATACGGACATGGTGCGCGGCGTGACCGAGCGCATGCGCGGTGACCTCACCTTGGCTGCCATGAACGAGCGTCTGGAGCGCGAGATGGCCGCCCTGCGCGAGAGCCTCAACCAACCCGACTGACCTCGCCCTGGTTCTATGTCTTGTGCGCTTTTCGCGTCCCAATCGTGTTGATTGGGTGATCCCGCCGCGATACAGTCGCGCGGCGCCAGCCAGTTGTGGCTGGCCTGCTCGGCTCGCCGGTTGGGTCCGGCTGCGGATCGCTTCGAGCATGGTTCGCCAGAGCCTCCATTCAACCGCCCATCGCCATCGGAGGCACCATGGAAGTCCTGATTTTCGCGATTCTCGCTGCCTTGGCCGCTCTCGCCTTCGCCGGTATGCGCGCGCGGCATGTAATGGCCGACGACGACGGCACAGACGAGATGCGCGCGATCGCCAAGGCGATCCAAGAGGGCGCGGCGGCCTTCCTCAAACGGGAATACACGTTCCTGGCGGCGTTCGTGGTAACGGTCTTCGTCGTGCTCGTGATCTTCGTCGACCTCGACGTACTCGATAAGTTCCCCAACAACCCGGACATCCCCGAGACGGCGATCAGCTATCTGATCGGCGCCATCCTCTCGGCGGGCGCGGGCTACCTGGGCATGACGATCGCCGTGCGCGCCAACGTGCGCACCGCGGCCAATGCGCGGATTGGCCTCAACCCCGCACTGCGCACGGCCTTCAACTCCGGCACGGTCATGGGCATGACCGTGGTGGGGCTGGGCATTCTCGGCATCGCGATCCTCTACATCATCTGGGAGGACGTGAGGCCGCTGACGGGCTTCGCCTTCGGAGCCTCGTCGATCGCGCTCTTCGCGCGCGTCGGTGGCGGCATTTTCACCAAGGCCGCCGATGTGGGGGCGGACCTGGTCGGCAAGCTCGAGGCCGGCATCCCGGAGGATGACCCCCGCAACCCCGCCACCATCGCCGACAACGTGGGCGACAACGTGGGCGACGTCGCGGGCATGGGCGCCGACCTATTTGAGTCCTACGTGGGCTCGATCGTGGCGACGATCGCCCTAGCGGCCCTCGCCGTGCCCGGGGTAATCATCGCGCTCGATGGCGGTCCGGCAATCGGTTCCGCCGGCGTCTTCGCTGCCGACGCTCTGGGCGGCGGCTTCGATAGCGACCCCTTCGTGCTGCCGATCCTGGTCGCCGGGATTGGGATTATCTCCGCCATCCTCGGATCGTTCCTGGTCCGCACGGGTGAAAACGTCGAACAGGGTCAACTGCTTTGGGCTTTGCGCGCGGGCGTGTTTGGGGCGAGCGCTCTGGTCCTGCTTGGCTCCGGTATCGCGATTGCCGTGATGGGGCTCGACGCCAACCTCTTCTTCGCCATCTTGACCGGCCTAATCGCCGGCCAAATCATTGGCACGGTGACAGAAGGATTCACCTCAACCGAAGGCTTCAATCTCGGGAAGTTCAAGTACAGCCCCACCACCAACCTGGCGGCCCAGTCCCAGTCCGGCACGGGTCCCGTCATCATTGGTGGTCTCAGCCTGGGCATGCTTTCGACTGCGATCCCAATGTTGGTCATTGTGCTCAGCATCTTCGTGGCACAGGAGTTGGCCGGGTTCTATGGCATCGCCCTGGCCGCGGTCGGCATGTTGGCGCCGCTCGGTGTCACGCTGGCGACCGATGCGTACGGCCCCGTGGCCGACAACGCGGGCGGCATCGCCGAGCAGGCGGGCCTGCCCCCGGAGGTGCGGGAGCGGACCGACGCCCTGGACCAGCTCGGCAACACCACCGCCGCCACCGGCAAGGGCTTCGCGATCGGGTCGGCGATGCTGACCTCGCTCGCGTTGCTCGCCACCTACGCCACGATCACCGGCGTCGAGGTCTTCAACCTGCTGGACTGGGAGGTCATGGTCGGCATCCTGCTGGGTGGGCTGATGCCGATGATCTTCAGCGCGCTGAGCATGGGCGCCGTCGGGCGGGCCGCGCAGGCGATGGTTGAAGAGGTGCGTCGGCAGTTCCGCGAGCACCCCGGAATCTTGGACGGCACGGAGCAGCCTGACCACACTCGCGCGATCGCCATCTCGACGGAGGGCGCGCTGCGGGAGATGGTGATCCCGGGTCTGCTCGCCGTCATCGTGCCGATCTTGGTTGGGGCCATCATCAGCGCCGAGGCGCTTGGCGGTCTCTTGATCGGCTCGATCGCCTCCGGCTCGATGCTGGCCATCATGATGGCGAACTCGGGCGGCGCCTGGGATAACGCCAAGAAGTACATCGAAGAGGGCCACCACGGCGGCAAGGGCTCCGACGCCCATTCGGCCGCCGTCGTGGGCGACACGGTCGGTGATCCCTTCAAGGACACTTCCGGACCGTCGCTCAACATCCTGCTCAAGCTGATGTCGATCGTGGCGGTGGTTTTCGGCCCGATCTTCCTCTAACCCCTTCTACAGACCCGCACTCGCGGTTCCACTAAAGCGGGCTCCCGATTCGGGGAGCCCGTTTTGCGTGCCAGCGCGCGCGCAGATCACGGATCCCGCCCTGCGGAGCCCCCTTCGGGAGCTCGATAAGTAGGGGCAGGCGGTGCGAGTGGGTCGATCCCGGCTCGCTGGCTGTGAGTCGATGTTTAGCGACCGGGAAGGGGTGCCGCTGTGGTCGGTACCGAACTGATCGAACGCGAGGCGCATGCGACGCCCTCGACGCTGCTGGCGTCGTTGCCGGAGGTGGTGACGGCGTTCTCGTTCGCGCTCGATGCGGCGGAGGGTCGCGAAGCGGGCCACGCCGCCAAGCTGACCTACGTGGCGATGCTGCTCGCCGCCCGGCTAGAGCTTCCTGCCGACGCGCGGCGGACCGTGTACTACGCGTCGCTGATGCACGATATCGG
>CAUYZA010000165.1:0-6673 GCA_963577225.1 Dehalococcoidia bacterium
ATCGCCATCGCGACGACGGAGCCCGCCAGCAGCCACCAGCCGTAATACACATGACGACGGCCGGTCAGGACCAAGTACGCGTCCCGCCAGAGCTGTGGCAATCCTGCCTCGCAGTCCCGCTCAGCGCGCCGCCCCGGATGGGGCAACTGTTTCGAGTATACGAAGGGTTTAGCGGAGACTAAGTCGTTGACACGACGGACGGCGCCGAAAAGAATGCCAGCGCGTTGCCGGGGGAGCACCCGCGGTCCCCAACGCACTCGCAAGCAAGCAAAACCGACGAGGCAATCCCGATGACGACCACGATCGAAGTCGTACAAGGCGACATCACCGAGCAAGACGTCGACGCAATCGTGAACGCGGCCAACAACGAGCTCTGGATGGGCGCGGGCGTCGCCGGCGCGATTGTGCGCCAGGGCGGCCGCGAGATCGAGGCCGACGCGATCCGACAGGGGCCAATCGGCGTTGGCGAGTCGGTCATCACCGGCGCGGGCGCGCTGACCGCGCGCCACGTCATTCACGCGGCAGCAATGGGCCAAGATCTGCGCACCGACCGCGAGAAGATCCGGCAGGCAACCGACAGCGCACTGACGCTGGCCGAGGAGCGCGGGCTCGACTCGATCGCCTTCCCCGCGCTGGGGACCGGCGTCGGCGGGTTTCCCGTGAACGAGTGTGCGGCAGTGATGGTGGGCGTCGTGCGCGATCACGCGCACGGCGCGGACGCGCTGGATACGGTGCGCTTCACGCTCTTCGATCCCGTCGCGTTCGAAGCGTTCCGTAGCGTCGCGCAGCGCTAGTCGGTGCGCGCCGAGGGGGTGCTGCTCACGGCCAGAACTTCGCTAGCATCGATCGATGCTGTTCAAGAAGGATTGGGTCGGGGCCGTGCTGGAGGGCCGCAAGACGCAGTCGGTCCGGCTCAAGCAACCGCGCATGACCGTGGGGCAAACCTATGCCGTACAGACTTCGTTCCGCTCGACCAGCGTCGGCCGGATCCGGGTGACGGGAATCCGACCCTGCTCGCTGGCCGATCTGGCCGACGCGGACATCGTCGCCGAGGGCTGGCCAGCGTCGCAACGCGACGAGTTCGAGCGCTACTTCGCACAGACCAACCACTTCGATCCCGACGCAATGGACGCGGAGGAGTGGCGGGCGCTGCGGGAACGCCGGATCTGGTGCATCGATTTCGAGCCTGCGCCCAACAGCCAGCCAGGGACGAAGCACACGAGGTGAGCGACCCGCAAGTCCGGGGGCGGGGGCGATCGTGGTGCGCGACGGCGGTTTGCTGCTGGTGCGGCTGACCTATGGCTGGGCAGCCGGGCGCTGGGTCGTGCCGAATGGCGGTCAGGATCCGGGTGAGTCGCTGGCCCAATGCGCCGAGCGCGATCTGGCGGAGGAGACGGGATTGGTCGGCGAGGCCGGGCGGATCGTCGTGCGATCCTTGTCGTCACCACTGGGCTCCGACACCTTCGTGGGTCTGGTGACCACCGCCGTCAACGGCGAACCACGTCCAGACGGCGATGAGACCGACGGCGCACAGTTCTTCAATCTCGCCGCGGTACGCGAACTGGACCAACACGATCAGATCGTGCGCCTGCACTGGCTGATCGCCTAGCACGTGCTGGGCCCCAACTCGCCGCCGAAGGTTGAGACCCTGCCCGCGCGCGACCGCGACGGCAACAGCGCTACCGCCGTCGTCTATTTGCTGTAGACACGATCGCCTTATCGGCGCCGACGCGATGAGGCCGGACTCCCCTAAGGGCTACCCGCAATCAGCCGATGATTCCCTTAGGTGGATCCCCGGGGCATCCGCGGTACCACTGCTCGATAGTTCGCCAGGACCGCTGATGCTCCGACGCGTCCCCCCGGCCTCGCTGCGCGCCGCCGTCTTCCGACGCTGGCCCGTCATCGTGACCGCGCTCTCGGCACTCGCGCTCGGCGCCTTCCTCTGGCGAAACGACCTTGATGGAATGTGGCAGTCGCTCGCGACGGCGGACCCTGTCGCGGTCACGTCCGCGCTGGTGCTGTTCGTGGGGCACCACGTCGTGCGCGCGGCTCGCTGGCGCATGCTGCTGGCCCACCTGCACGACTGTGGTCGTTGGCTGCCGCTGCGCGCGATGACGGTGGGTGTCGCGATCAACAACGTCGCCCCTGCCAAAGCAGGGCACTTCGGGCGTGCGCACATGATCAGCGCGCAGGTGCCGATCGGCCGCGTCGCCATGGGCAGTACCTTCCTCTTGGAAGCGCTGTTCGATGGCCTGCTGGTGCTGGCCTTCATCGGCGTGGCGGTCGCGTTCGTCCCGGTTGGTCCGGAGATCCAGTCGTCGGCGGCCGGATTCGCGGTCTTCATGCTGCTGGTGCTCGGCCTGGCCGGAATGGTCGCGACGGGCCGTGGGCCCACACAACTCCTCCAGCGACCGCTGCGCGCGACGACAGCGCGGCTCCCCGCCCACGTGCGGAACGCCGCGAACGGTAGCGGACAGCAACTGCAGGACGGTGCCGCGGCGTTGCGCAGCCGCCGGCGCGTCGTCGAAGTCGCGATCACGTCCGTCGTCGCGTACGGCCTCCTCGCTTGGTCGTTCTTCCTGCTCGCACGCGGGCTAGGGATCCAGCTTTCGTTCGCCGAAGCGATCGCCCTCGTGGCCGTCGCGAACCTGGCCACGGCGCTGCCAGGGGCCGGCGGCGGGATCGGAACGTTCGAAGTGATGACCGCTCACGCGGTGGACGCTATGGGAGTCAGCGACGCCTCTGCAGCAGCCTACGCGGTGGCGCTGCATGCAATGATCATCGTGCCGATCACGCTGTTGGGGGATCCTCTTGATCGTCCTGAGCAGCCGCAGCCGCCGCAGGCAGACGGTCAGCGCGACGGAGGAATCGGCCGTGGACGGTCGCTCCGGGCAGGGCCGGGGCCGTGTGTCCGCGATTCCGCGTCAGGCCGCGTAGCGCACGGATCGCCGGCGGCGCTTCTCTGAGCGGCGGGCGCAGTACAATTCGCGCGTGCCGCATTACACCGGAACCGGGGACGACGGAGAGACCACCCTTTGGGGCGGAGCCCGCGTGCCCAAACACCACCCGCAGCCGGAGACCTACGGCGCGCTCGACGAAGCGACGAGCGCCTTGGGCCTGGCGCGCGCGCTGGCGACGGCGCCGCGCACGGACGGCGTGGCGCAGGAGCTGCAACAGCACTTCTACCGCCTGATGGCCGAGTTGGCCGTGGCGTCGGGCAAGCCGGTACCGGAGCAGTTCGTGACGAGCGAGGCGCATGTGACAGCGATCGAAGCGGAGATAGAAACGCTCGAATCGGAAGCGCCGCCGCCGACGGAATTCATCCTACCCGGTGGCAGCGCGGCGGGCGGGGCGATCGACCTCGCGCGGGCGATCACGCGTCGCGCCGAGCGCGAGGCGAGCCGGCTTCGCGCCAGCGGCTACGAGCTCAACCCCCAGGTCATGCGCCTGCTCAATCGCGCCTCAGCGCTGCTCTACTCACTCGCCCGGTACGAGGAACATGCCGGAGGCAGCGACGCGCCCACGACGCACATGCCCAACAAGGGCGGCAGGGGATGAACTCGTGACAGGTCCGACATGGTAGGCCCGATGCCGCAGGATCACGTCCCGGAGCACGGCCAGGCAGACCCGAAGCTGGCCGTCGTGAGCACCGAGAGCAACATCGACGTGCGCACGATCGGCACCATTCCGTCGGACGACACGGCGCCGATCGTCGTAGCGAACGCCGCCGAGCAGAAGCTGCGCTTCAGCTGGCCCAGCTGGTCGCCGGACGGCGGCGCGTTGCTGGTGAGCGGCAGCGGGAACGATGAAGACGGTGGCGTTCGGCTGGAGGTGTGGCGGGTCATGGGCGACGGCTCGGAACAGCCCAGCCTCGTCTTCAGCAACGACTCCGAGGCAGCCACCATGATCGCGCCGGGGGTGCCGCACTACGTGAATTGGTCGCCGTCGGGTCGCATGGCGGCGCTCGTCGCGCAGACCCGGAAGGGGATGATGCTGCACCTCGTCGACGCGCGACGCGCCGCCCCCGCGCAGGCGTTGATGGCGGGCGGTCCGCTCTACTTCGCCTGGGCACCCGACAGTCGCGGCCTGGCGATCCATACCGGTATGGATGTGCTCTTGTTCGACACACGGCGCGCGGGCCGTGCCCCCAGCGGCACCTCCGGCGCCGGGAGTGAAGGGCGCGACGCCAGCGGCTCACAACGGGTCGCCCACGACAACCCCACCTTCCGCACGCCGGTCTGGAATCTGGACGGATCGGGCTTCCTCTATTCGACCCCCAACTCGTCCGATGGTGTCACGCTTTGGCGTTCGCCCCGCGAGGGCGAGGGCCGGGTGGCGATCACCACGCTCGACGGCAACACGAACCTGCTGCGAGCACCGCGGTCGGACCTCGTCGCGGTCTTGCCCGCGACGGCGGACGGCATGACCTCCGGGCGGGCGCTCAGCGTGGTCGGGCCCGAAGGCATGCTGGAGCAGTTTTCGACGGGCCCGATCACGGCCGCGATCTGGGCTCCCGACGCGTCGGCGCTGTATTGCCTCAGCCCGTTGGGCGCGGAGGCGAACCTGACCTTGCTGCGGCTGGATCTCGAGACCTGCCGCGCGCAGCCGTTGGCCGAGTTCCGGCCCTCGATCGAGTTCGCCGCGCTGCTGGCCTTCTTCGACCAATACGCGCAGTCGCACAGCCTGATCTCAGCGGACGGGCGTTGGCTCACCTTCGCCGGGCTGGCGGCCAATAACGGCGGCGGGGGCCGCTTGGGCATGGCACCGCAGAACGGCTGCTACGTCGTGCCGACGGATGGGTCCTTGGCCCCGCGACGGGTGGCCGAGGGCGAGATCAGCTTCTTCCCGCCGGCGTCATCAATGGGAGGCGGGTCGAACGAGCCCGACCGCTTCCGCCAGCCACCGGCTTTGATCTAGAACACGGATCTAGGGCTAGCATGAGATCGGGCCGGCGAACGCCCCGAGCAAGCCATGAGTTGTGACACCAGCACGACGGAATTGCTGCGCTCCCACGGCATGCGCGCGACCTGGCAACGCCAACTGATCGCCGGTGCCCTGCGCCATCACGACGGCCACCGGCACGCGCAGGCGATCCTCGATGAAGTGCAGGAGAGCCACCCCACGATCAACCCCAGCACCGTTTACCGCACGCTCTCGTCGTTCCGCGACGCGGGGCTGGTCGCGGAGACGAATCTGGGCACCGGGGAACTATCCTACGCCTGGCTGGGCGACGAGCGGCATCATCACCTGATCTGCCGCGAGTGCCACCAGACGATCGAACTCGATCACCGCTATCTCGAGGATCTGCGCGGCGCGATCCAGCGCGACTATCAGTTCGCGGCGACAGTCGACCACTTCGCCATCTTCGGGTTCTGCGCCGACTGTCGACAGAAGTTGGGGACCACCTAGCACGCCTCGCTCTATCCTGACCCGAACGCGGTTGCCGAAGTCCGGGGAGAGAACTCGTGGTGGATCTGCCCGACGGTTTCGTGCGGCATCGAGCCGAGATCGCAGACGAGATGCGCGCCGTGCTGGCGGGCCGCGACTCGCCGATCTACAACATGGTTCGCTACGCACTGGGCTGGCAAGAGAGCGACGGCACCGCCCGCGAGGGCGGCGGTAAGGGGATCCGTCCGTCGTTGACACTGATGACGGCGGAGGCGCTCAGGCCCGACGCAGCGGATGAGGCGCGGAAGCGCGCCGTGGGCGGTGCCGCGGCGATCGAATTGGTGCATTCGTTCTCGCTGGTGCACGACGACATCCAGGACGGCGACCTCGAACGCCACCACCGCGAGACGGTCTGGGTGGTCTGGGGCCGCGCGCAGGCGATCAACGTCGGCGACGCGCTGCGCGAGCTCTCGGAGCAGGCGTTGCGGCGGTCGTCCGAGGCCGGAGTGGGGGCGGAATCTGTGCTGGCGGCCCAGCGGCTGCTGAACGACACGACCCTGGAGATGATCGAGGGCCAGTACATGGACCTCGAGTTTGAGGGGCGCTCCGACGTGGGCGTGGACGAGTACCTGGCCATGATCGAGCGCAAGACCGGCGCCATGATCGGCTGTTCCATGGCGATGGCGGGCCTGCTCGCGATCGACGACGCGGACACGGCCGCAGCACTCAACCGGGCCGGTCGACGGCTGGGGCTGTGCTTCCAGATTCGTGACGATTGGCTCGGCATCTGGGGCGACAGCGACGCGACGGGAAAATCGAGCGACAACGACATCCGGCGTCGCAAGAAGACGTATCCCATCGTCTACACCTTCGAACGGGCGGACCAGAGTGCGCGAGCCACGTTGGACATCATTTATGCGCAAGAGACGCTGAGCGACGCTGACGTGGATGAGGTGCTCGGCATCCTGGCGCAGTTGGGGGCGGCGGAGGCCGCAGACGCGGCGGCCGCAGCGCAGCTGGCGGCGTTCAGTGACGAAATCGCGGCCCTGGGGCTGAGCCCGGCGGCAACGGCCACCTTCGATGCGGTGGCGCGGTTCATGCTGCAACGAGACCGCTGATGACGACCTCGGAATCCGCCGCCGGCTCCGTGGACGATACACGGCTGCACGCCTCGATCGAGGCGGCGCAAGGCTGGCTGCTGAACGACCAGCATGGCGAGGGGTACTGGTGGGGCGAGCTGGAGTCGAACGCTTCGATCACAGCCGAGTACCTGCTGCTGACGCAC
>CAUYZA010000166.1:0-6661 GCA_963577225.1 Dehalococcoidia bacterium
TGGTCGCCGCCCAGCGCACCCGCCCCGGCGTGCGCGAGAACCGTTGCCACGCCCCCGGCACGATCCGGCGGCCGGATTCCTCGTGCTCCGCACGGACCAAGAATTCGCGATGCCAGAGCTGGGGATTGCGGATCGTCTGGTCGGCGCGGTTCACGGGCGCCGCTCGTACCCCCGCCGCCTGCAGCATCTCCGCTGCCTCGATGTTCGTCCGTTCGCTGCTCCAGGCGGCGATCGCAGTGTCGATCGTCTCTTCGTCCTTCTTTCGGCCCTCGAACGACGCCCACTCCGCTCGATCCTCCAGCGCCCCGGCCAAGGCCGCCACCAATCGCGGCCACTCGTCGTCGTCCTCGACGGCGAGTGCCAGCCAGGCGTCCTCGGCGCCCAGGTCGGACCCGTCGGGCGCGCTGGGATAGATGTTGTGCGGCGCGTACCACGGGTGGCGGTTGCCGTGGCGACCCCACAACTCGCCCGTCGTCATGTAGTGCAGCAAAGGCACCACGGCGCTGCGCGCGGCGAGTTCGTACTGCGCCAGGTCGATCCACTGGCCCTCCCCGATCTCCCGTCGATGCACGAGCGCGACCAGGATCGCGAAGGCCCCATGCAGCGCACTGGCCAGATCCGGATAGGGAACCGCGCTCGCGACCGGAGGGCCGTCGGCGTAGCCGGTCACGTCGGCGATCCCGCCGCCGGGCTCCAAACTCCAGCCGTAGGCCCCGTAATCGGACCATGGTCCCGAGTGTCCGTAGCCGCAGCTCGACAGCATGATCAGGTCCGGCCGCACTTCCCGCAGCGCCGCGTAGTCCAGCCCGAACTGCGACATCACGTGCGGCGTGTAGTTCTCCAGCACCACGTCGGCCCCGGCCACCAGTCGCTTGAGCAGCTCCTGTGCATGTGGCTGCGAGAGTTCCAGCGCCACGTGCGCCTTGCTCGTGTTGGCGATGTGATAGGCCGCATGGCGATCGAAGTGGCGCACTCCCAGCTCACCGTCGCTGTAGGACGGGACCCGCGCGTTGTCGGGATGCGTGGGCGACTCGATCTTGATCACATCGGCCCCCAGGTCGGCCAGGATCTTCGTCGCGCAGGGACCCGCCCAGGCCGTGCCCAGCTCGATCACCCGGATTCCGGCCAGCGGCCCAGCCAAGGGCAGAGTGCCCTCGCCGCCGCCTTCCGACGGCTGCACCCGCGCCTCCCAACCCAGTTCCTCAATCGACGTATCACCCAGCAGCGGTGCCGGCCGCGACATCCGCCACGGCGTGCCGTGCATCAAAAATGGCCGCGACGGCATCCGCACGTGACGGCCGTCGGCGCCCTCCACGGTGATGAAGTCGCCCCGATCGTTGAGCTGCGGGCACTCGGCGATTTGGGCCGAACTCTGCACCATCGCGAACGGCATTCGCAGCGCTTGCGCTCCATGGAACCAGTGTTCCACCGGCTCCTCCGCCAGCCGCTTGAGCACGATCTCGCTCGCCTCAGACATATGCGTCGCGCGGCTGAATCGATCGAGGAAGCGCTCTTCCATCAGCGCCGGTTCACCCAACAGCGCGACAAGCCGCTCCCAGCCGTCGCGGCCGATCACCGACGCGATATACCCGTCCTCACAAGGCAGGATGCCCAGTTCGATCCGCGTCGCGCGGCCCTGGCGTCTCGACACCTGCCCCGTCGCCGATACGGCGAACGGCATCGACGCCTGGGCACCGATCATCGCGTCGAGCCCCGCGACATCGACGACCTGTCCCACCCCGCTGCTCGCACGCTCCCAATGCGCCACCAGCACCCCCACGGCCAGCGCCGTCCCGGCCGTGTACCAGGCCACCCCCGTCCCGTGCGCGACCGGCGGCCGGTCGAAGGATCCGCTCGACCCGAGCAGCCCGCTCAGCGCGTAGAGCACCAACTCCCCACCCATGCGGCCGGCCCACGGCCCGTCCGACCCGAAATCCGAGATGTGTCCGGCGATCAGATGGGGTCGGGCGGCACGCAGAGCTTCGGGATGAAGGGCGCCCGCCGTCGTCGGCGCCGACGGGCCGGCCGTCGGCACGGCGGAGATGACGATGTCCGCCCCATCCAGCAACGAGTCGAGCGACTCCACCGAGTCGCGCCAATCCAGCACCACGCTGCGCTTGCTGTTGTGCAACCAGCGATGGAGGACGCCGTCGGCGGTTGGTGCATCGGATAGTGGGATCTGGCGGCGTGCTGCGTCGCCTTCGGGCAACTCCAGCTTGACGACTTCGGCGCCGAACTCGGCCAACAGCTTGCCGGCGTATCCCAGCCCGACGGCGGCCGAGTCGAGGCCCGCGCCGATCTCCAGGACCCGGATACCCTCCAAGGCAGCGCGCCGTCGATCGATTCGATCTGTCTCGCTCATGCGCGCGAGTCTACGTGTCCCCGCCGCGTTGCGGCTTCATCCGCGCTCCCAGGAACAACGGCCTTGGCTTCCGCACCGAGGTCCAGCCGCGCGCCCGTCCGCCCATCAGGATCGCCATCCCGCTGACCAGGAACACGGCCGCGACCCAGAAGACCGCCTCGATATCGATCGCGCTGGCCACGAAGCCCAGCACCGTGCCGCCCAACAACCCGCCGATGTCCCAGGCGAGTTGGAAGACCGCCGTCGCGCCGCCGCGTTGCGTCGCCGCCACGCGGTCGAGTGAGAGCGCCAGCAACCCGGTGTGCACCGTGCCCAGGCCGACCCCGCCCAGGGCGCCCGACACGAGGAGCATCGGCAAGCCCGTGGCCTGCGTCAGCACCCACATCCCCAGCGCCGAGATCAGTAACCCCGGCAGCACGACCGAGATCCGCCCGATCCGATCCGAGATCGCCCCCGACATCGGTCGCGTCAGCACCGCCGCCGCGCCGCCGACCAGGAAGTACAGCCCGACATTGCCCAGGTCCCGCTCGTCACTCAGCAGCGGCAAAAATGCCGAGGCCGCCCCGAACGAGAACGTCACGGTCAGAAAAACCAGCATCGGGAAAAGCGCGCGACGCGGCAGCAACTCGCCCCTCGGGCGGCCCGGGTGCACCGTCGGCTCCCGAATCGGCAGCACCATGAGCAGCGTCACAGCCGACGTTGCGGCCGCCACGATGAAGATCGCATCGAAGCCCCACCGATCCGCGATGATCACACCGAGCGCGGGGAACGCCATCTGCGACAGGCTTGTCGCCATCCCAAAGAAGCCCACACCCTCACCGCGCCGAGGAAGCGGAATGATCTCCGCCACCATCGACCCCGCGGCCGTCGGGAACATCGCCATGCCGATGCCTTGCACGACCCGAAGCGCCAACAGCGACCAGATGTCCTCCGAGAAAACCATCAAGGCGAGCGAACCGGCGAAAATCACCAGCGAGATGCGCATCATGATCACGCGGTGGCCGGCGTCACTCCAACGCCCTGCGAAGGGCCGCAGGAAGAGCGGCACGATGTTGAACCCGCCCACGATCAGTCCAACGTGCCATTCCTGCCCGCCGATCGAGTCGACGTACTCCGGCAGCACGGAGAGCAGGTAGAAGAAACTGCCGAAGAAGCTGAACGTGCCCAGCAGCGTCAGCGCGTAGTTCGCTGTCCACAATCGGCGTTCGTTCGCGGGGGCATGATTCGCGGGAGTCCGGCTCGCGCTTAGGCGGGCCATCGAGCCATCTTCATTGACTCATGATGAAGCATCGCGCGTGTTAAGGTGCCGCTATGATCGACGGTCCCGATTCGACTGGCGACCCCTTGCGCGGCGACTCACCGCGCCGAGGTCCCCGCGTCGTCGATGTACTGCTTATGGCGCTTCTGCCCCTCTTCATCTTCATGATCGACCTCGAGACAGTGCATCGCGCCGGTCACCCCCGCCATCGCTGGAACCGGCTGCGGGCGTACCTCGCCCGTGGCATTGGTCCCAGACGCTGAACACCCACTGTCCAGATCCCCTCGCGGCCAACGCCCACGGATCTCCGAGTTCGCCCCGCTTGCGAACTCCTCCAGTTGCACCGGCGCGACGCCGGTTCCCCCGGCTTCAATAAAGCTCGGGGGGAGGGACCCAGGCCATCGCATCGTCGGAGTGGCCGTTGCTGGCGGGGCAGAGATGGTCATAGCCGTCGACGGGCTCTTTGCAGAGCGGGCAGAGCGATCGGCCGGCATCCACGGTCTCGTCCGCCTGCGCCGAGAACAGCCGCGCCTGATCGCGAGTGAACGTCGCACGCAGCGTCGCGACCGGGGCCTCCTGCCCTGCCTCCACGTCGGTCGCGTAGATTGCGAGCACCTCGGCTTCCTTGTCGTAAGCCAACGCCAGCCGCCCCACCTGGAAGTCGAGCTCGGCGTTCAGCGGAAACGCGCCCAGTGGTTGCGATGGCGGCCGCTTGCCGTCGCCGGACCGTCGATTCTGGGACAGAATCTGCTGGATCGCCGTCGAGAGAGCCCGTACCTGCTCTTTTTCGAGCCAGAGCGAGGCCGACATCTCCTCCGTAACGGCCCGCAGCCGAAAGCGCCGCTGACCGGGTTCCCCAACCGCTTCGGTCTCAAACGCCCGCAGGGCGCCCAAATCGTGCTTCGCGTTCGCTGCCATTGCCGAAGTATATGTGAGCCGCGTCATTCGGAGGATTATGGAAAAATCGGAACAAGTGTGCGAAAATCGAACTGCGCGAGGCCGCCTCTGCCCCAGAAGTGGCCTCGCTTCCTCCCCAGGGCGGGGCTGATCCGGGCTTTCTCCGTTTCTCCCGGATCGCCCCGCTCTCCTTTCGCCCTTTTGCCCGGCTGACAGCGCGGGTCGCGCCCGCCGCCTACCCTCGTTCGATGGACCGCTGGCGCTACTTCGACATCACGCATCGCGACCACCTGCTTTGCAACCCCACCAGCCTCGACAAGCTGGATGGCCTGATCGACCTGCTTCGCCTGCCCGCCAACAGCCGCCTGCTCGACATCGCCTGCGGCCGTGCCGTCTTTACCTGCCGCGTGCTCCAGCGCTACGGCGCGACCGGCGTCGGCGTTGATCTCTCGCCGCAGTTCATGGCGCAGGCGCGCCACGAGGTACGCGAGGCCGGCCAAGCGGACGCTCTCGAGCTGATCGAGATCGACGGAGCCGCCTACCCGGGTGAGCCGCGCTCCTTCGACGCCACGTTCTGCCTCGGTGCCAGCTGGATCTGGCAGGGCCACAGAGGCACGCTGAGCGCGCTAGCGGCCTGGACCGGGCCGGGCGGTGTCGTCCCGCGGTCGGCAGCCGTTTTGGCGCCAGGACCCGGCGCAGGAGTATCTCGGCGCGATTCAGGCCAAGCGCGACGAGTTTGCGACCCATGCCGGAAACGTCGAGATCGGCGTCGATCTGGGTCTGGTCCCGCTCTATGCGGCAGCCAGCAACCTCGACGAGTGGGACCGCTACGAGACCCTGCAATGGCAGGCCGCCGAGCGCTGGGCCGCCGACCACCCCGACGACGCCGATCGCGAGGCGGTGCTCGATCGACGGCATGGTGAGCGTGACTCCTATCTGCGCTGGGGACGGGACACCTTGGGCTGGGGTCTCTATCTCTTTCGCGTGCCCTGATCGCGCTACAGACGCCCCACAGGCGCCTAGCAGACACGCGTCTGTAGGCACCGTGCTGATATACTCGCCGCCCTGCTGACCACGTAGCCCCAACGCGACCGCCCGCCGCAGCAAGAACGATCACCGTGACGGGCACTCCCAGCAACGAAGACAAGAGCCCCAACGAGACCGCGACGGCCTCGCCTGAGGAGCTCGCGACCGCCGCGCGCGCCCATCTTGCGGCCTGGATCGGTCTCGCGCCCCTCTTCGGCTTGTTCGCCGCGTTCGGTATCTACAGCCGTTCGCAGCAGGAATCGCCCTGGGTGGCGCAGCAGGCACTGCAGTCGGTTTTGTTCCAGACCGTCGCCTTCAACGTCATGGTGCTGCTGACCGGGATCGCCGTTGCCGTCGGCTTCGCAGCCTGGAGCGGATCCGAGTCGGGCGACGACCTCGTCATCGCCGCCATCCTCACCGCGCTACCGCTCTATGCGCTCGGCTACCTGGTTCAGGCGCTCATCGCGACGCGTGCCGCCCGGGCCATCAGCAGCGGCGTCGAGTTCCGCCACCCCGTCATCGGTCGTCTCGTCGGCGCCTCGGCCCCCACCAGCGCTGAATTGGCCGCCCAGCGCGACGCAGCCCAATCCGACACAGAACCGTCCGATCGGGAGGATTAGGTCCATGCTCGTCTTGCTCGTCTCCGGCAGCCCGCGGCCCGATGGACGCACGATCCACGCGGTTCGCGCCCTCGCCCTGGAGTTGGAAGAGGCCGGCTTGGCGACGGAGACGCTTGACCTGGCCCAGATCGACTTCCCGATCTACCGCGGCGAGCCCGTGCCCGAGTTCGCCCTGGAGTGGCGCGAGATGGTCCGCGGCAGCGACGCCCTGATTCTGGCCTCGCCCGAGTATCACGGCGGCATGTCTGGAGCGATCAAGACGTTCCTCGATTACCTCACCTTCGACGAGATCCGCGACCGGCCCGTTGGCCTGGTCGGCGTCGCGCAGTCGTTGCATGGAGGAACGCGACCCGCCCTGCAGCTGGAGGACGTCGTCACCACACTCTGGGCCCGCGTTGTCGGCCCCATCCTGCCGGTGCCAGACGTGAAAGAGGCCTTCGACGAGTCCGGCCGCTTCCGTGATCCGAACCTGCAGCGCCTTGTGTCAATCTTCATTTC
>CAUYZA010000167.1:0-6649 GCA_963577225.1 Dehalococcoidia bacterium
GGGCAACCTGAGTGTGCCGCTGGAGTGGCTGCCGGAGCTGCCGCAGGGCGGCAATCTCAACGGCCTGATCGTGGCCAATGAGCTGCTCGACGCGCAGCCGGTACACCGCCTCCAATGGAACGCCGAGGGCGACTGGCAGGAACTCTTCGTCGGCCTGGATGGGGAAGGCGGCTTCCGCGACCAGCCCGGCGCGCCGAGTCACCCGGCGCTGTTGCGCCGCCTGAAGGGAGTGGCGGCGGCTGAGGGTCAGGTCGTGGAGGTGTGTGCGCTGCTGCCGGGCCTACTGGTCTCGCTGAGTGCGTCGATTGGAATGGGCGCGCTGCTGCTGTTCGACTACGGATACGAGCACGACCAGCTCTACGCGCCTCACCGTCGCGAGGGCACCCTGATGACGTTCCGCGTCCACACGCCGGGCGACGACCCCTACCGCTGGGTCGGCGAGCAGGACATCACCTGCCACATCGACCTCGATTTCATGCTCGGCTCGACTCGGGCCGTGGGGCTGCGCGCGCTACCCTTCCGCTCGCAGGCCGAATGGCTGCTGCGGATGGGAGCGCTCGACAGCACTCTGCCGACGGAGCTTGGATCACATCTGGACGACCAGCTCGCACAGCGCCGCGCGCTGGAGCGACTGACGGATCCGGCCGGGCTGGGCCGGATCCAGGTGATGGGGCTGCGGGCAGAGGGGGTGGAGTCACTGCCCGGATTGGAGCCAGACGAGTCATGACTCCGCTTCTCGCCAAAGGCAGCCCACTGCCGGAAACCATCCTGGACGGCCCCGACGGACCGGTCACGCTGGATCAAATTCGCGCGGGCCGCCCGCTCGTCGTGGCGTTCTACAGCGAGGATGCGACGCCAACCTGCAGCGCTCAGCTCTGCGCCTTTCGCGACGACTTCGTGGTCATCGAAGAGCTGGGCGCCGCCTTCGTGGGCGTCTCCGCCGATAGCGCGGAGTCGCATGCCGCATTCGCTGCGCAACACCAGTTCCCATTCCCGTTGCTGGCCGACCCGGACCTGGACGCAGCCCACGCGTTCGGCGTCGTGGAAGAGGCGACGAAACGCAGCCTGCGGGCGATCTTCGTGAGCGACGCGGATGGCACCATCGTCGAGGCGATCCCGTTCTACAACCCGGCCAACGGCTCCCAGTACCAGGCGGTCTTCGTCGCGCTGGGCATGGAACTCTGATGGCGGGCGAACGGAGGGCCGAAGCGACCCAGTCGGCGCCGCTCGACCCCGTCGTGGCGGCAGCGTTCGCGCACCTGGGCGGCATGGCCGAGGCGGTGTCAGAGTTGCAGATCGAACTGAGCGAGATCCCGGCCCCGACGGGAGCCGAGTCCGAGCGGGCCGGGGTGATGGCGCGCTGGCTGCAGTCGACAGGTTGCCGCGTGGAGATCGACGGCGTGGGGAACGTCGTCGGCAGACGAACCGGGCGGGAGCCGGGGCCGGCGGTAGCGCTGTCAGCCCACCTGGACACGGTCTTTCCGGCCGAACAGGCAGTCGCGGTCGCACGACCGGGCGACGAGAGTCCGTATCAGCCCGGGCTGCGCGTGCCGCCGGGCCAACTGCACGGACCCGGGATCGCCGACGATGCGGCGGGGCTGGCGGCGCTGATCGCGATCGCGCAGGCACTGGCCGTGAGCGGACTGCGCACGGAGCACGACGTGCTGTTCGTCGCCACCGTGGGCGAGGAAGGGCGCGGCAACCTACGCGGCGCGCGCCACTTCTTCAGCCAACACGGCCTCTCGGAGCTCTCGGCCTTCATCACGATCGATCACCCGGAGCCAGCCGTGATCGTACATCGGGGTGTGGGCAGCCTGCGCTACAGCGTGGAGTTTCGTGGGGCGGGCGGGCATGCCTGGGGCCACTTCGGGCGCTACAACCCCGCCGTCGCGTTGGGCGCGGCGGTGGCCGAGATCGGCCGGATCGAGACGAACGAAGGACCGCGCGCGACGTTCAACGTGGGACTCGTCGAGGCGGGCCGCTCGGTCAACTCGATTCCCGAGAGTGCGCGGATGGAGATCGATCTGCGCTCCGAGGACTCGGACCAGCTCGCCCGCCTCGACGCACTGGTACGCAAAGCGGTTGCGAAAGGCCATCGCGAGGAGGAGGAGCGACGCCAGGCCAGCGGGGCGAGCGTGGCAATCACCGAGATCGGCAAGCGACCGGCGGGAGAGACGCCGCTCGATTCGGCGCTCGTGCAGTCCGCCCAGCGCGCGCTGAAGGCTGAAGGGTTCGTGGCGCGCATGACCACGTCGTCAACCGACGCCAACGCCGCAATGGCGGCGGGCATTCCCGCGATCTGTTTGAGCTGGGGCGGCAGGTCCGACAACCAGCACAGCGTGAGCGAATTCTTCGCCGCGGAGGGGCGGGAGAAGTCGCTGGCCGTCGTGCTGCTCGTGCTGCTCGACTTGGCGGGGACCGCCTGAGCCCGGGCGTACACTGGCGCCATGGCTGAGTCCGACTCCTCCGGCTTGGATTACAATGAGACCGTGCTCGATCATTTCCGCTCGCCGCGCAACGCCGGCGACCTGCCGGACGCCAATGCGATCGGCGAAGCGAGCAATCCGGCGATGCAGATCCGCCTGCTGCTGCGGATCGACGACGGCCGGATCAGCGCGGCCCGCTTCCAGACCAAGGGCTGCCCGGCGTCGATCGCGACGAGCTCGGTCGCGACGGAGTGGCTGAACGGCAAACCGCTGGAACAGGCGCGCGCGATGACGCGCCGGGACTTGCTTGACGCGCTGGGTGGGCTGCCGCGGGCGAAGCATCATTGCCCCGCGCTGGTCGAGAAGGCGCTGGCTGCTGCCCTAGCGCAGCACGACAACGCCGCAAGCTGACCCTCAATGGCGAAGTCGACCGGAGCTGATTCGGACAAGCTCATCGAACTGGCCACGGCGATCCCGATTCGGCAACTGGCTGCCCGAGTTGACCTGCCGACGACGCTTCGCGAAGCGGCCGCGGCCTACGTCAATCGGCGGGGGCGGGCCGCGACCGTGGCCGAGGCGCTGGCGGACGCCGAACACCCCTGCCTGACGACCTCACTGCTGGTCGTTGAGGCGAGCCTCGGACTGCCGGACGGATGGATCCCGCTGGCGAACCGACTGACGACCGCCGGGGGCCTCACGCCGGACGACGCCGGACGGCTGGGGGCAGTCAGGCTGGCGCCACCCGTCGCCGGGGAGAGGTCGGCTTATCGCGGCGCGGGGCCGCTCGGAGTCGCGGTCCGAGCGGCGTTCTCGCGGGAGAGCTCCATCGTTAGCGTGCAGGTGGCGCTGGGCGGCGCGGCGTCTTATCCGCTTCAGGCAAGACAGGTGGAGGCAACCCTGCATGGACGTCGAGCGTCAGCGGAGCTGATCACCGTCGCGGCGGAGACCGCGGTAGAGGAGGCGCGACCGGCCGGAGTTGGATCGCTGACTGTCGAGGAGGACTTGGCGTTGCTGCGGTCGGTCGCGCTCGAAGCGCTCCAGGCCGCGCTGCTCTGAACGAGCGCCCGCTTGGCAGAGTCAGCCGCTAGCCTCGGGGCTCTGGAGGCCGTGACGATGGAAATTGGAATTTCGGTGACGTCGGCGCATCCGCGCGACGTCGACGCGCGAACGGCAGCGAACTGGGTAGTGGAGCGGGCGGCGGCAGTCGCGGCGGCGGGCTTCGCCTCGTTCTCGATCGGCGACCACCACGCGACGCCGGCGCACTACGTGCAGAACGTGCCAATGCTGGGGCGCTGCTTGGCGGAGCTCGGGTCGATGCCGGTGATCCCGCTCTTTCTGCTTCCGCTCTGGCACCCGCTGCTGCTGGCCGAGCAGATGGGGACGTTGGCGGCGATCGCGCAGGGGCCACTGCATTGCATCCTCGCGGTCGGTCGCGATGACGAGCAATTCCCCGCGCTGGGTGTGAGCGCGCGCGAGCGACGCGGACGGATGGAGGAGGCGATTCCTCTGCTGCGACGGCTGTTCAGTGAGGACCACATCGATCATGCCGGAGAGTTCTGGCAGTTCGAGAACGTGTCGATCAACCCCAAGCCCCCGCAGATTCCGGAGTTCTGGATCGGCGCGAACGTCGGCGTCGCGATCGATCGCGCGGCGCGCGTCGCCGACGGCTGGCTGGCCTCGCCGGGCGAGACGCCGGAGCAACTGACGGAGAAGATGGCGCACTTCGGCGAGGCGCTGTCGTCGAACGACCGCGCCTCTGAGATCTCGACGTTCCCAGTGCGGCGTGACGTCTACATCGGCGAAAGCGACGCCGAAGCCGCCGCGGCAACGGGCCCGCTGCTCGACGGCGGCTACCGCGGAATCGACCCCAGTTCGCTGATCGTGGGCGCTCCGGAAACGGCGGTGGCAGCGCTGCAGGACCTGGAGGCACGTGGCTTCAACCACACCCTGATCCGCTTCCTGCCCGTCGGCCAGGACAAGATTCTGAAATCGATCGCCCGGATCGGCAGCGACGTGATCCCCGAACTGCGGACCACGGGTGGCTGAGCGGCGCATGGCCGTCGCCGCCGTCGTTCTGGCCGCCGGTGAATCGACCCGCATGGGCCGCCCCAAGGCGCTCTTGGACTGGCGTGGCCGCACGCTGTTGCAACATCAGATCGACACTCTGACCGAGGTCGGCTGCGATCCCGTGATCGTCGTCCTGGGCGCGCGCGCCCATCAGATTCGGGCGCGGACTCAGTGCGATGCGCCATGCCGCATCGCCGAGAACGCGGCCTATCGCAGTGGGCGGGCGTCGTCGTTGCGGATCGGCGCACTGGCCCTCGCCGACGATGTGGAGGCGGTGCTGATCGCGAGCATCGACGGCCCATCATCGCTGGCAACGACACGGGCCGTGATCGAGGCCTGGCGAGCGAGCGCGGCGAGCATCGTCGTGCCGCGCTTCGAGGGGCGCAACGGCCATCCGGCGCTGTTCGACGGAGCCCTGTTGGCTGAGCTACGAGAGTTGCAGGAATCGACGCTGGGTCTCAAGGCGGTACGAACCGCGCACGCGGACGCGACGCAGTTCGTCGACTGCGACGACCCTTGGATTGTGCTGAACATGAACACGCCGGAAGAGTACGAGCAGGCCCGTGCCTCACAGGGCGGATCATCGCCGAGCGGATCGTAAGCCCGGGGACAGCCGTCGCTCCGTCGCCGATCTACGCTGCGATCGACGCACGGTCGACCGGGGTCCCACCGGAGGGGTTCAGCGACGAAGAGTCGTGGCGGGCGTGCCAGTCAGCGAAAGGTGCGGAGAGCACTGTGACTGCACATCGGACGTTTTTGTTAGAGCAGATCGAGGCAGGAACCCAAGCGGTCCAGGGACTGGTGGAACATTTCCCGGCCGGGCGCTGGGACTGGCAACCGAGGCCAGAGAGCTGGTCGGCGCGGCAGAATCTGAACCACCTGCGCAACGTGGAAGGCCGCTACTTGGAGCGCTTGGAGGGGGTACTGGCGGAGGGGGAGTATGTGCAGGCGCCGCGTCCCGCGGAGGAGCCGGCCAGCAGCGGCGAAACCGTCTCGGAGATACTGGAGCAGTTCGTAGCGCTGCGCGGGCGCGAGTTGGAGTTGTTTCGCGGTCTGACCGAGGCGCAGTGGCACCAGGAGTTCGACCATCCGACTCTGTGGGGCGTGATATCGGTCGAGTTCTGGGCGGAGCGCCTAGTCACGCATGGCAGCGAGCACGTGTAGGCCTTGTGGAAACTGCGGCAGCTCGCCGCGATCCCACCGGAGCGGCTGGGGCAGCTCGCGTTATCCTGACGGCCCGGCTCTGGACGCTGCTCGCCTAGTGGCCGTTCCACTCCACTGATACAGTTCCCGGGAGTGCGGAGGGGACCCACCCCTCCGCTGCCAGACGAAAAGCCTTGGGGGACAGGGGACACTATGGGCGTGCCATTGCGGGAGGCCGCCGCTTGCGGCGCCTACATCGCCAAACAGCGTCTGCGCGGGGTCAAGCGCTACCCGCTGGTGCTGATGCTGGAGCCGCTCTACCAGTGCAACCTGGCCTGCAGGGGCTGCGGCAAGATCCAGCACGCCGAGCCGATCTTGCGGGCGCGCATGACGCCGGAGCAGGCATGGGCCGCCGTCGACGAGTGCGGCGCGCCGATCGTGTCGATTCCGGGCGGCGAGCCCCTGATTCACCAAGAATTGCCGCGACTTGTGCAGGGGATCGTCGAGCGCAAGAAGTTCATCTACCTCTGCACGAACGCGATCCTGCTGGAAAAACGGCTTGATGAGTTCGAGCCGAGTCCGTACTTAACTTTCTCGGTGCATCTCGACGGCTTGCAGGCGGAGCACGACCAGTCCGTGGACCGCGGCGGCATCTTCGACGTCGCGATCCGCGCGATCAAAGCCGCCAAGGCGCGCGGCTTCCGCGTGACCACGAACAGCACCTTCTTCGAGGGCAGCGACCCACAGCGGGCGCGCGAGCTGTTCGACCTGCTGGCGGACTTGGACATCGACGGGATGATGATCTCACCCGGCTACGCCTACGAACGCGCCCCCGACCAAGACCACTTCCTCAAGCTGGAGGAGACACGCGAGTTCTTCCGCGAGGTGCTGGAGAACCCCAACCGTGAGTGGGTCTTCAATCACTCCGACCTGTTCTTGCAGTTCCTGCGCGGGGAACTGGACTACGACTGCACCCCATGGGGCAACCCGACTTACTCGCTGCTGGGCTGGCA
>CAUYZA010000168.1:0-6639 GCA_963577225.1 Dehalococcoidia bacterium
GGAGGAGCATGACACGAGCCCGGAGGGGGTGGCAATCCTGATCCAGCAATTATCCTGGGCGTACCTGAACCTCGCCGCGCCGGTGCACGGACGCGCAGTCGCAGGCTCGATCCTGCTGGCGGACGATCCTGGCAGCGGGTGCCTAAGCCAACAAACGGACGCGATGGTTCTCGCTGTCACCGATGAAGACAAGCCCAGACAGATCGACAAAAATCCCGTGGGGGCGCGCGAGGCCGCATTGCAACGGGTTTCCGTCTCGCCCGTCAGAAGCTGTGCCGTCACCGGCGATCGTGTGGATGCGGCCGTCCGTGCCGATCCGTCGAATCGTGTGGTTTTCCGTGTCGGCGAGAACGATGGCTCCGTCGGCGGCGAGGGAGATCCCCTTGGGGCCTGCGAGCGAGGCGTTGGCCGTGGGTCCACCATCGCCGCTGGAACCGACCTCGCCGGCCCCGGCAACGTGGTGGAGGGTCTGTCGGCCGAGATCGATCCGGTAGAGAGCATTGCCTTCTCGGAGGACGACGAAAGATCATGAAGCGGCCGGAAGGCCAAAGCCGGCGGCCCGTTGAGGGGGGTCCCGGAAAGAGGAGCGCCATCTGGCGTGAGGTCCTTTTCCCCGGTGCCAGCAAAGGTCGTGATCGTGCCGGTTGTCAGGTCCACTCGGCGAATGCGGTGATTCGAGATGTCGGCGATGTAGAGGCCGCCGGTCTGGTCGAAGCGCAGTTCGTAGGGCTGGTTTAGCGTCGCTTGGCGCGCGGGTCCACCGTCACCACCGTAGCCTTCCTGCCCACTGCCCACTGCCCGCGTAGGTGGAGAGCGTGTCGGCGTGCAGGTCCAGGCGGCGGAGTCGGTGGTTGCCCGACCTCGCAGATATAGAGAGCGCCGTCTGGGCCGATGGCCAAGTCGAAGGGATTGGCGAGTTGGCCTGCGGCGCCGGGTCCGCCGTCGCCGTCGAAGCCCGCGACGCCGGTCCCGGCGATCGTAAGCACTCTGGGCGGGGCGTTGCTTGAGACAGGCATCGTCACTCCCCATGAACACGACGTCCAAAACGCGGGGTGCCCATCGCTTTGGAGAGCGTTCTCGAGGTGCCGGTCTTTACTCCTCGACGTGGTAAATCGCCGCGGCGTTGTCGTGCAAGACTTTCTGAAGCAGATCCTCCGGAAGGCCGCTGAGGTGTTGATCGATGAAGTCCGACGGAACATCGGCGATCGAGGCGGGACCCGGCGACATACTCGTGGGGTGGGGGAAATCCGTCTCGTAGAGGATGTTGTCGGGCAGGTGCTTGAGGATCGCGTCGATCACGGGGCCCTTCTCGAACCAGAAGCAGGAGTAGTACTGACGGCGGAAGTATTCGCTGGGCAGGAGGGTGCGCTCCGGGTGGGTTGCCGGCCCGCCATTATTGAGCCATTGCCAGTCCATGGCGTCGAGCGCGAACGGCACCCAACCGATGCCGCTCTCCACGGAGATGAAGTTGAGGTCCGGGAACCGTTCGGGGACGCCGGCCACGATGGTTTCGCAGATCGCGCGGGCGTTGTGCATGAAGATCATCACAGACGCCATGGAGACCCGGGCTGCGGGCGTAAGACTCTCATGGCCCGCCTGCAAGATGCCGGAGTCGTTGGAGCCGATATGGAAATTCACGGAGAGGTGGTGGTCCTGGGCGGTCGCCCAGAGGCGGTCCCAGTAAGGATCGCTGAGGGCGGGTTGGCCGTAGGAGTCGGGCTCGTTCGAGAAGAGTATGCCGCGGTGCCCCATCTTGGCACAGCGGTCGACCTCCGCGATCGTCGCGTCGAGGTCCCAGAAAGGCAGGGCGGTGATAGCGAGGAGACGTTTAGGGGCGACAGAACACCATTCCGTGAGGAAGTCGTTGTAGGCGCGGACGCACTCGAGTTGGAGTTCGGGCTCCTTCATCTCCATAAAGCGGCCGGAACCGAAGCCTCCGACATTGGGGTAGATCACCTGCGCATGCATGCCGTATTCGTCCATGCGCTCGATCCGGTCATGGGGGCGCCAGGCAGCGGGATCAACGTCCTCCATCGTCTTGGGGAACGAGGGGTACGGCTCCTTCCAACCGGCAGAAGCCATGACCGGGTGATGCGAGCCGGGTTTCCCTCCCCACATCCAATGCCACTCACCGCTCTCGAGATCCTGCTCTACGTGGGGGATCTTATCGCCCCACTTCGAGGAGACCCGAGCTGTCCAGACGTCCTCAGGTTCGGTGACGTGGGCATCGACGTCGATGACCTTGATGCGATCTGTGATCTTTGCGGGCACGAAGTTGACCCCTTCACTCGCGTGAGTTTTCGTGTGAGCGAAATATAGCAAGAATCGGCAGGGTCGGGCTCTTTCGCCCAGTCGGCGCCCCGCCACGAGCATCTGGTGCCCATCGGAGTCGCACTACCGAGACCTCTAGGGCCACTTGATGACGAAATGCCCGTCGATGCACCGCAATCTTGTTCGACTCGCGGTGACGCTCACCGTGGCGGTTCTGTCTTATGGGTGCGCTGATGGAGGGACGGATCCGGTCCTAGTGGGCGCAGAGACACCCGCGGCTGCGCTCCCCATTGGATCGTTCGCCGATGCGCTCTGCTCCGCGACTCCGGAAGAGGCGAGTTCGTTGGACGAGTATCTCTCCACGGTGTTGGAGGTTGAGGCGGGCTTGCAGGGTCGAAGTGCGATGTTCTTTGAGGCGTTCTTCCGGTCGCAGGCCCGCGAGCCCGATGTCGGCCGTCTCCTAGAGGAACACATGTTTGCGATGGGTGATCTGGCTCGGCCCTTCGCTGACGCTCTGGGCACCGCCTGCGGAATCGCGCCGCCAGCCGAGGCCGAGTTGCACCATGCCGCTCTGCTTGAGCTGTACGGCTCAATCGCAGTCCTTGGTGAAACGTGGGATCCGAACGGCCTGACCCTGGCATTCGCGCAACAGCTGTTCGGTGCCGTGGAGAGCTTCGGGCAATTGACGGCCTTTGGGCAGTCGTTGATCGGCGACGCGTTGGCGGACCACGACGGCGCGCTGAGCCAGTACCTTGCCGCGCTGATCGAGACGCGACTCAGCCTGGTTGAAGCGGCCTCGGAGCTGGGTCTTCATCGTGTTTTCGCGGCGCCTGTGGCCAATGACGCCGCCGCTCTTGAGGAACTCCTGGCTTGGTTGAAGGTATTCGCGCCTCGCTTCGAGAGGTTGCAGCCGCCACCCGAAGCGCGAGGGCTTCACCAGCTTCAACTGGACACGCACGGGGCACAGATCCACCAGACGCGCCAAGACTTGGCCGCCTACGAGCTCCTTCTTGCAGCGGAGCGCGGCGAAGTGCCGCATGCCGAGTGGTTTCAGGCGAACCTCGATGTGGGAGTCGCGACGGCGGATCTCATTGCTCAGCAGGCGAAGCTATCTGAGTCGTGGTACCGGCTCACGCGCGCTGAGCTCCTCGACTAGGGGAGTCCCGCCAGCTACTGCAAATTGCGCAAACGCGGATCAAGCGCGTCACGCAGCCAGTCCCCCATCAAGTTGCCCGTAAGCGAGACTAGGAAGATCGCGATGCCCGGCATCCAGATCAGCCACCAGGCGAGCTTCATGAAGTTGCGCCCCTCGGAAATCATCGCGCCCCACGATGGCGTACCCGCCGCGACGCCGATACCCAGGAAGCTCAAGGCCGCCTCGATCAAGATCACGCCTGCCACCTCCAAAGTCGCCAAGATGACGATCATGTTGAGGAGGTTCGGCAATAAGTGCCGCAAGAGGATCCGGGTGTCGCTGGCTCCCATCGAGCGCGCGGCGACCACGAACTCTTGCTCACGAAGCGAAAGGACATCACCTCTCGTCAGACGCGCATAACCCGCCCAACTCCATACGACGATCACGATGATCACGTTGCGCAAGCTGGCCCCGAAGACGGAGGCAATCAGGATCGCGAACAGAATCGCGGGCAATGCCAGCTGCAGATCCACGAACCGCATCAGCAGCTTGTCCGTGAGCCCGAGTCGCCAGCCCGCGAGCAGGCCTACCAGAGTGCCGAGCCCAGCCGACGCGGGGACCGTGACAGCGACCACGATCAGAGAGACCCGTGCCCCGTAGAAGATTCGGGCCAGAATGTCCCGTCCCAGCTGATCGGTGCCCAGTACGTGATCCCAGCTGCCGGCCGTGTCCCAAGCCGGTGGCTGCAGCCGGTCGAGCAACACGATCTCACGGGGGTCGTAGGGCGTGAGGAGCGGAGCAAAGATGCCGGCGATCAAGAACGCCCCGAGGATGAGGATCGCCGGGACGAGCAGCAGCATCCGACGCCAGCGGATCTGGCGGCGCTTGCGCGGCTCGAGGACCCAATCCACCGGCGTGGTTTTCTCCGTGCTCATTAGGCATTCCCCGCCCGGATGCGCGGGTCGATCAAGCGATAGGACAGATCGACGACGATGTTGGCCAGCACAATCGTGGAGGCGATCACCATGATCGAGAGTTGCACGACGGGATAGTCGGATCCCTGGATCGCCGAAATCGTCAGTCGGCCCACGCCGGGCCAGGCAAAGACGGTCTCAACAATGACCGAGCCGGCGATCAGACGTCCCAGTTGGATCCCAAGGATTGTGGCCACGGGAAGCAGCGCATGGCGCAGCGCATGGCGGCGGATGACGGTGCGCTCCCGCAGGCCTTTGGCCCGCGCGGTGCGTATGAAGTCCGTCCCCATCACGTCGATCATCGCCGAGCGGGTCAGCCGCATCACCCCCGCGGACGTCAGCATCCCCAGCACTACCACGGGCATGATCATGTTCGTACTGAAGACGCCTCCTCCGCCCCCGGTCGGCAGCCAACCGAGCTTGACGGCGAAGAAGAAGATCGCCAACAACCCCAAGAAGAAGTTCGGCGTGGCCTGCCCGATCACAGCCAAGAAGCGCGCAAACCAGTCGATCGGCGTGCCTCGTCTGAGGGCGGCGATCACCCCCAAGGGCACCCCCAGCACCAGCGAGAACAGCAGCGCCGCGAACCCGAGCTGAAGTGTCTTGACCGACCGGCTCCGGACCTCGTCGACGGCCGAGCGCCCGGTCAAGAATGAGTTGCCCATTTCGAGCCGCGCCAGATCCCAGACGAAGTCCGCATACTGCTCGTACAACGGGTCGTTCAGGCCGAAGAGATCCTGAAGCGCCTCGATCTCTTCAGCGGTGGATTCATCCGACGCCAGGTAACGAATGGGATCGCCCACCACACGGCTGACCACGAACACGATCGTCACCACCGTGAACACGACGAGGATGCCCTGCAAGAGGCGCCCCACGAGGATGGCCCAAAAACTCGATCTCGCCATGGGCCCCCTACCGGGCTCGACGTGGCGTGCGCGTGCCTAGGTCACCATGGGACGGATTGCCCAGTAGTAGTTGTGGTCACGTGTGTTGCCCTTCGCATCCCACTCGAGGTGATCGCGCATCACGCCAGCCTCGACAGTCTCGTACAAGAAGAGCCAGCTGGCATTCTCGTAGATCTTGATCGCCAGCTCGTTCATGACGTCTTTGCGCTTGATCGGGTCAAACTCAACTCGCTGCGCCTCGACAAGTTCTTGGATGCCCGACTCCGGGTAGATCGCGGTGGCCAATGTCCCGCCCTCGGCGACCTCCGCGTTAATCACACTGATCGGGTCCGGGGCTTGATTCGAGAAGTAGTAGTGCAGGCCGGGAACGTCCTTCTGGGCGAAGCGTGCCCGGAAATCGGGCAGCGGATCCAGCGTCAGGCTGACGTTGATTCCGATTGCTTTCAGACTCTGCTGCACCACCAGCGCCACTGAATCCGTGCTCGCGAAGAAGCCCACAGTCCCGTAGAGGGGCGTATCGAAGCCGTCTTCGTAGCCCGCCGCAGACATCAACGCCTTCGCCTTCTCCACATCGAACTCGTAGGTGCGACCCTCTCGCTGTTCCGGCCTCAGTGCGCCGAGCGATCGCGACGCGATCCCGTACGTGCGGATCTCCTGGCCGGTGCCGAGCGTTGCGATGATCGTCTCGACGTCAACCGCGTGGTTCATCGCCTGACGAACCCGGATGTCGGAGAACGGATTCCGACCGTCCTCGAGCAACGGCACCAGCGTATTCGGGAAGATGTTGTGCGGGCAGCAGCCTGGGTCGTAATTCAAGACAAAACCGTCGCGGTCTTCAAAGTCTGCGATCAGCTCAGGCTCGACGCGCGTGATCAGGTCAACTTCACCTGCCTCCAGCGCCGCAATGCGGGCCAACGGTTCCGGTCTCACAATCTGCTGCAGCTGCTTCATGAACGGCGTGTGGATGTTGTAGCGGTCCCCTGAAGGGTGGTGATAATCGTCGTTCCGCTCGTGGATGACCTCCTGATCGGCGGTGTATGAGACGAGCCGGAACGGCCCGCTGCCCACGATTTCCATGTTGAACGCGTCGTCCCCGCCCGCCTCAACGATGTGCCTTGGCACGATCGGGACGCTCATGCTGCCGGGCGCCGTCACGTCCGTCTCAAGGGGCACCCTAAACGTGTCCTCGTCGATGACCGTAATTTCGTCCCGCACGGCCGAGACGATGTAATCCGCGCCTGTCGGGTAGACGCCATCCTCGTTGTAGGGCGCGATGCCCTGCAAACGGTCGAATGAGAACTTGAAATCGTCGGCCGTGACATTCGTGCCGTCGTGCCACTTCATCCCCGGCAGC
>CAUYZA010000169.1:0-6628 GCA_963577225.1 Dehalococcoidia bacterium
TGCATCACGAGCCCCCGTACCGATCGATACGTGACCCAATCCGCGCCGGACGTCTCGTGATACAAAGCACGAAACCCAGCGCAAATTCAGCTACGCTCCGCCGCGCAGTGAAACCGACTGAGACACCGACACGACGGCGCCGCCAACGACAGCCTGGCGTTCTCAAGGGGAAACCATGAGCGACAAACCCACGTACCTCAAAACCCTGAACGCAATCGCCAACGGCGAACGGCGCGCCGGGATCTATCTGAAGGCCTGGGCCGACAAGACCGGCAACGACGCTGTCAAAGAGATCCTGACCACCGTCGCCGTCCGCGAAACCGAGCACGCTTGGGCTTTCGAGAAGCGGATGAGCGAATTGGGCTTCGAGGTCCAGGACCGCCCGGACGCCAGCTTCGACGGCAAGATGGAGTGCGTGCAGTCGGATGCCTCCGATCTGGAGAAGTTCGAGGCGCTCGGCTACAAAAGCTACGGCCCCGACGAAGACCGTCCCAACCCCTTCGAGGACATCTTCGGCGACACCTCGATCGACATTCAGACTGGCGCCCTGTTGGGCCGTTACGTCGCCGAAGAGCACGACAGCGGCCGCATGCTCCAAGGCTGCTTCGAAGCGCTCAAGGGCGAGGCCGGCACTTCCGCCGACATCGGCGACGTCTGCAGCGCCGTCGAAGCGCTCACCGCCCAGGTCAGCGACCTGCAGAGCGAAGTCGCCGAGCTCAAGGCGTCGAAATAGCGTTCCTCCAGAGAACGGGGTAAGGCGGGCTCGCGGGCCCGCCTTCTCGCGCCCCGCAAAACCAGGCGCAGCGCCGCGGTCAGGCGCGCCGCCCCACGCTGCTACCACCCGCAGAGGGCGCGCCCTCTGCGGGTGGTATACCGTGAACCCCCTTGAAACACCTCTTACTTACGGGCGGGAGGGTTGGTTGAACGAGGCCGCTTCAAGCGGCCCGACTCCGGGTTCCCCTCACACCAGCGCCTCTGTCGTGCAGCAGCCCGAACGCCCCCATCCTGCAATGATGCACCCGTGAGCCCTCCCCACACCCCCAGCGACACCCCCTTCCACGACGAACTCGCCACAGCCACCGAAGCCGCCCGCAGCGCAGGCGAGATCCTGCGCCGCTTCGCCGACGACGGCGTGCGCTACGGCTACAAAGCCAACCCCGAACGCGGCCGCGAGCTTGTCTCCGAAGCCGACCTCGAAGCCGACGAAGCGATCCATACCGTGATCCGCGCCGCGTTTCCCAGCGACGCCTACCTGTCCGAGGAGCAAGAAGACGACCCCGCTCGCCTCAAGGCCGACCGCGTCTGGATCGTCGATCCGCTCGACGGCACCCGCGAGTTCCTGCAAGGCGTGCCCGAGTACGCCGTCTCCATCGGTTTCGTCGTCGATGGAGCGCCTGTCGTTGGCGCCGTCTACAATCCCGCCCAGGACGAATTGGTCGCCGCTGCCGTGGGCGACGGGCAACTGACCGAGCTCTCCCCCGTGCCCACGCTGGCCGAGACCCAGGTCCTGTTCGGGCGCGGCGAGTGGCGCTGGGGCGGCATCCCGCCTTTGCCGGAAGGTACGCGCGCACTTGTCGTCGGCAGCATCGCCTACCGCATGGCGCTACTGGCGCGCGGCACCGGTGGACTCCTTTTCACCATCAATCAACGCAAGGAGTGGGACATCGCCGCCGGAGCCGCTCTCGTCCTCGCCGCGGGTGCCACGCTGACCGACCTCGACGGCGATCCGCTCGTCTTCAACAAGCCCGACCCCTTCGCCCCCGCCTATATCGCCGCCAACCCCACCCTCCACGCCGCCGCGCTCAAACTCTGGCGTGACAGCGGCTGGAGCCTCGATCGTTGGAACGACGACGGCTGGGACGACCTCAGCGGCGCCCCCTCCGGCTGAGAACGAGCATTCAGTAGCCGAGCTGCTTGTCGATCAGGCCGATCAGAGGCTGTTCGTTGCGGAATCGACGCACGTTGCCCGCGAAGCGCTCCACGTTGCGCCCGGCCCGGAACTGACTCGCCCCGGCCGTGTGCGGCGTCATCATCACGTTGGGGAAGTCCCACAGCGGGTCCTCCGCCGGTAGCGGCTCAGTGTGGTGCACGTCCAACCCCGCCCCGCCCAACTGGCCCGACTCGATCGCGCGCACCAACGCCGGCCCATCCGTGATCTCGCCCCGCGTCACGTTGAGCAGGATCGCGCCCCGCTTCATCTGACCGAAAAGCTCGTCGTTGAACATGCCGCCCGTCTCGCTCGTCAGCGGCGCGCAGATCGCGACAACATCCGACTCTTCGAGCAAGCGCGGGAGACCGCTCAAGGTATGCACCAGCGGCGCCTCCGGCGTCCCGTCGACCGCGTCCCGGTCGACAGCGCGAATCTTCATGTCGAAGCCCGCCGCCCGCTGTGCCAGCGCCTTCCCCGTCCCGCCGAAGCCCACGATCCCCATCGTCATTCCGGACAGCTCCACCTCGATCTGGCGGTACTGGACGCGATTCTCCCATGAGCGAGGGCCGTCCTTGATCGCTTGCCCCACCTGACGCGTCAACGCCAGCAGTAGCGCCATCGCGTGGTCGGCCAGATGCGGCCCCACCAACCCCTTTTCGCTGGTCAGCGGGATCGCGCTGTCGCGAAAAGCGGGGAACAGCATCGCGTCGACGCCGGACGCGATCGCGTGCACCCAGCGCAAGTTCGGCGCGGCGGCGAAGAACTCCTGGCTCAGGGCGCCGAACAGAATGTCCGTCTCGCCCGCGTACGGCAGCGCCTCTTGCGCCGAGTTCACGACGGTGATCTCCGCCTCCGCGCCCGCCGCCTCCCGTATCGACGCCAGTTGCTCGTCGGTCAATGTCGCGATCGTCAGGCCGGTCATGATGAGAATGTGCATGCGCGCGAGGATAGCCGCTCGTCTGGGCTCGTTGGTACCAGTGGCCGCGTCTACCATGCCTCACGGTCACGAGTCGAAACCTGGCAGGTCGGCCCCCCCCCGAACGCGGGGAACAAATCGAGCGCGGAGGTGCTGGCATCAAATATCGACGCATGGGGCGCACCGGTCTGCGCGTCTCCGAAATCTGTCTCGGCACCATGACCTTCGGCTTCCAGACCGAGCAGGACGAAGCCAACCGCATCATGGACGCCGCCTACGACGGCGGCGTCAACTTCATCGACACCTCCGATGTCTATCCGATCGGCGCGCCGCAAGTCGGCACGACCGAGGAGATCGTGGGCGACTGGCTGGCCGGCAAGCCGCGCGACTCCGTTGTGCTCGCCACCAAGTGCCGCGGCGCGATGGGCCCGGGCCCCAACGACGTCGGACTCTCCCGCGCCCACATCATGTCCGCCGTCGAGGCCAGCCTGCGTCGACTCAAGACCGACCACATCGACCTCTACCAGATGCATGCCCCCGATCCCGCCACCCCGATCGACGAGACGCTCTCCGCGCTCGACGACCTCGTCCGTCAGGGCAAGGTCCGCTACGTCGGCACCTCCAACTACCGCGCCTACGAACTCGCCAAGGCGCTCGGTGTTAGCGAGCGGCTCAACCTCGCCCGCTTCGACTGCAACCAGCCGCGTTACAACATCCTTTACCGCGAAATCGAGAGTGAGATCCTGCCCCTCTGCGACGCCGAGGGCGTCGGCACGATCGCCTACAATCCGCTCGCCGGTGGCTTCCTGACCGGAAAGTACGAGTCGACCGAGGACCTGCAGGATGGCACTCGCTTCACGCTAGGCGACGCCGGTCCCCGCTACCGCGCCCGCTACTGGGACGAGGTCCAGTTCGACGAGGTCCAGCGTCTCAAGAGCTATTTCAGCGAACGCGACATCTCCCTCACCCATGCCGCCATCGCGTGGTGTGTCGAGCAGCCTGGCATCACCTCCGCAATCGTCGGTGCCAGCCGAGCCGAGCAAGTCGTTGACTCGCTGGCGTACCAAGACATCGAGTTGAGCGAAGACGACCTCGCCTTCTGCGACGAGCCTTGGTACAACCTGCCCCGCCAGAAAGACCCCAATCTTGCGTTGCGCTAGTAGCGCACGAACAGGACAGCGATGACCTCCACGAGCGACCGCCACGTCATCGTCGTCGGAGCTGGCAACGCCGCCCTCTCCGCCGCCGTCGCCGCGGCGCAGGCCGGTGCTCGCGTCACCCTGCTGGAGAAGGCCCCCGAAGCGGAGCGCGGCGGCAATACCTACTTCACCGGCGGCGGCTTCCGCTTCCCCTACGACGGCATCGACACCATCCTGCGCGTCATTCCCGACCTCTCCGACGACGAACTCGCCCGCATCGACGTCGGCGCCTACCCCGCCGCCGAGATGCGCGCCGACCTCGCCCGCGTCACCGATGGCCTGACCGACGACCGCCTCGCCGACACCCTCGTGCGCGAGGCCCTGCCAACCATGGAGTGGCTGCGCGACTCCGGCGTCGCCTGGGTCCTGATGTACGGCCGCCAGGCCAACGAAGTCGACGGAAAACTCGTCTTCTACGGCGGCCTGATCGTGGAGGCCGTGGGCGGTGGCAAGGGCCTCTCCGACCAGGAATTCGAGGTCGCGCAGAAGACCGGCGTCGACATCCGCTACGAGACCAAGCTGATGCGCCTCCTGCTCGACGGGCCCGCCGTCGTCGGCGTCTTCGCGCGGGGCCCCAGCGGCGACGAGGAGATACCCGCCGACGCCGTCGTGCTCGCCGCGGGCGGCTTCGAGGCCAACGCCGAGATGCGCACTCGCTACCTCGGCCCGGGCTGGGACCTGGCCAAGGTGCGCGGCACCCGCTTCAACACCGGCGACGCCATCACCGCCGCGCTCCAGGCCGGCGCGCAACCCTTCGGCAACTGGTCCGGCGCACACGCTGTCGCTTGGGACCTCAACGCCCCGCCCTTCGGCAACCGCGCCATCACCGACCTCTACCAGAAGCACTCCTACCCCTACGGCCTGATCGTCAACGTCGACGGCCAGCGCTTCGTCGATGAGGGCGCTGACATCCGCAATTACACCTACGCCAAGTACGGCCGCGAGATCCTGGCCCAGCCCCAGCGCGTCGCCTTCCAGCTCTTCGACCAGAAGACCGAGCCGCTCCTGCGCGACGAGTACCGCATCCGCCAGGTCACCAAGGCCGAGGCGAACACGATCCCCGAGCTCGCCGACCAGCTCGGCATCGATCAGGACGGCCTTGTCGCCACCGTCGAGGCCTACAACCAGGCTTGCGTCGACGGCCCGTTCAACCCCTCCACCCTCGACGGCCTCCACACCGAGGGCATAGAACCGCCCAAGTCCAACTGGGCCCTCCCCCTCGACTCACCCCCCTACCTCGGCTTCGCCGTCACTTGCGGTGTCACCTTCACTTTCGGCGGCCTCAAGATCGACGCCGCCAGCGGCCAGGTGATCGACACCGAGGAGCGCCCCATCGACGGCCTCTACGCCGCGGGGGAGCTCGTCGGCGGCCTCTTCTACAACAACTACGCCGGCGGTTCGGGTCTCATGGCCGGCGCCGTCTTCGGTCGGATCGCGGGCACCTCCGCGGCCACGGCCTCCCGCCGCATTCCTTAGGCTAGGACTCAGTCGCAGAGGCGAGGCCCCGAAGACACCGGGTCCAAGCTTCCCTAGCGGATTAATCCGAGGGGAGCCGTTGTAACCTGCGTGCGTGCAAAATCTTCAGCTTTACTATCCGGAAATCGTTCTGGAGACCCTGAGCAAGGAACTTACCGACCTCCCGGAGGAAGACCTGATCGCGCTCGATGTCGCTAGATACACCGCGGACGCTCACGCTCGGCATTACATCCCGCCGCTAGGACGTGAAATCACGAGCGATGACGTGAGCATCGAAGTCCAACCTGGCACCAAGATCGAGCGCGATCTGCTTGTCCGCATCCGGACAGATCATCCGATCGTCGAGCGGTACTTCGCGCTGCAGCCGTCAACGTTTTATGAGGAGCCGGCTCCGCTTCGGTACGGGGCCGATGGAGTCGTGTCTTTCGACTCCGCTTCCCCCGGTGAGATCGGACGGACCGTGGAGGAGTTTCGGCGGAATTGCACCCTCCGCGATGCAGAGATCCTCGCCCGTTCGGAGTCACTCAAAGATCAGATGACTGCCCTCGTGGAGCGCGCCCAGAATCAAGCGAACGCTAGGCGCGAAACTTATCGGGACAAGCTCGATGCGCTGCCGTTCGAAGTACACGATGCAGGCAAAGACGATGAGGAGGCGACACCTGAGGCGGAAGACTCGCCGCTCCCTGAACTCCGCCTGATTCCCGATCAGGAGCAGAACGACGAAGCGCTTGGGATCCTTCAGGAGTTAACAGACCGAGTCCACACGGATGTGGACGCGCACCGCGAGGAACTCGGAGAGGCGGGAGTTGGGTTCCTCGAGGACGCTGTGCTCCCTGGGCTTGATGAACTCAAGACTATCCTCAGTGCTCAGGTGTCGGCCACGGGCGAGCTCGATGTCTTGCGCAGTAACGGTCGGATGGTGTTTCGCTTAGCAGGTGGGTCGCTCAGAGCAGCGTTTTCACCTCGGCGGTGCCCTCGGGTGGGGAGTAGGGATCCTTGGCGACGGTCCTCAGGCTCTGGAGAATCTGGAGCGAATCGGGAAGGCCGCAGGCATCTCGTAGTTCGGCGGCGTCTATCCCAACTCGACCGGCCACGCGTCACCCGACG
>CAUYZA010000170.1:0-6590 GCA_963577225.1 Dehalococcoidia bacterium
CGTCGGCCTCGGCTTTGGGTGGGGACTCGGTTGATCCCGTGCTGCTGCTCAGCCCGGGGCTATTGATCGCGGCGATCGCGCTGATCCTGGCACGGTTCCTGCCCATGATCCTGGAGCGGATCGCGCGCGTGGCCCAGGCGACGATGGTGCCGACCTGGATCGCGCTGGCGCTGGTCGCGCTAGCCCGGGACCCGGGACGGGCCATGCGGATGCTGGCTCTGACGTTGTTCGCCGCCGCGATTGGGGCGATCGCGGCGACCTACAGCGCGACGCTGGATGAGTCGCTCGTTGACCGCGTGCGCTACGAGGTTGGCGCGGATGTACGTGCGGTGGCAATTACGCCGGCGGCGTCCAGTTCGCCGGGGGTGGTCTTGAGTTCGTTGGACGGGCGCCAGGGCGTTGTGACCGCAGCCGCGGCCACACGGACACTCGGCAACCTGGGGGTCGAGGCGTCCGGCAGCCAGACGGTGCTGCTGGGCATACAACCGGACCGTTTCGCTGAGATCATCGAATTCCGCGACGACTTCGCAGCGGATTCTCTGGACGCCGTGTTGGAGTCGATCACCGTGGGGAGCGGCCCCGCCGGGGTCGCGTTACCGGCTGATTCCGACCGGTTGTCCCTCTGGGTGCGGATCGATCCGCCGGACGCCGCGGTTGCGGTGGAGGCGCAGGTCATCGATGGCAACCGGCGGCCCAGCACCGTCAAGTTCGGCGTGCCTAGCGGCGGCGAGTGGCAGCGACTCGAAGCCGCGCTGCCGGAACCCGGTCCGGTGCGACTGCTGGCGCTCTCTTTCGGCAGCCCGGGGTCGAGCATACGCGCGCCGGCGGGATCGATTTGGTTCGACGATCTGAGCGTCACAGTGGGTGGCGGCGAGCGCGTGTTCGACGAATTCGAGACGGACAGCGACTGGTTCGCCGGCGCGGGCGAGCTGCCCGGCGGCGACGCGCTCGAGCTGGTTGGCGAGGGAGTCTTCGCGGGCGACGGGGCGCTGCGCTACGACTGGACCCGGCTCAGCAGCGGCGACAATCGGTTCCTGGTACGGGACTCTCCGGGGCTGCCGGTGCCCGTCGCGATTGATCGTGGAGTGGCGGCGTCGTCGGGACTGGTCATCGGCGACGTGCTGACCTTCACGGCCGGGCAATGGGCGATCCCGATCCGGGTGGTGAGCTTGATCGAGCTGTTCCCCACGCTGGACCCGAACAGCGGCGGGTTGCTGCTGGCGGATTTGCGCGGGGTGCAATCGGCCAGCCGCGCGCTGTCGAGCGGGGCAGGAGCGGCGGTGACCGAGCTGTGGATCGACGCGACATCGGCTAGCGCAGCGCGGGCGCTCGTGGCGGATCTCGACCGCATCTATCTGCCGACCCTGATTTTGGATGCGACGGAGCAACTCGACGCGGCCGAGAGCAATCCGTTCAGCGCGGCGGGGGCGGGCGGGCTGTTCCTCGTGGGTTTCGTGGGGCTGCTGGTGGTCTCCTTGGTCACGATCGTGCTGTCCTTCGCGAGTGGGGCAGCCGAGCGACAGACGCAGGTGGCGGTGTTGCGCACGTTGGGCTACTCGCAGGCCTCGGCGTCGCTCCAGGCGACGCTGGAAGTTGTGCTGTTCTTGGCGCTGGGCTTGGGACTTGGCGTGGTGATCGGGCGGGCGGTCTCTTCGACGCTGCTGGGGTTCCTGGGCGTGCGGGCGGATGGCTCGCCGATTGTGCCGCCCGTGATCCTGCACACCGACTGGGGGATTGCGGGCTTGGGCCTGCTGATCTTGCTGGGTGGGGCGTTGGTCGTCGTCTTCGGACTGGCGCGGGTCTCGTCGTCGAAGCAGCCGTCTGAGGTCTTGCGCCTGGTGGATGTCTGATGCAACGACGAAGGACTGCCCTGTGGTGGGACGCGACACGCGATATGTTCGTGCTGGGTCTGCGTCGCCTGCGCGCGCACATGGGGCTGACCGCACTGTTGTTGGTGGGCACGTTCCTGGCCGTGGGCGTCGCAGCGGCCGCGCCGATCTATCTGCAGTCGATCCGAGATCTCGGGCTGACCTCTCTCGTGCGGGCGGCCGACCCGGAGACGCTGAACCTGGAATACCGCGTCACGGTGCCCGCCGTTGCGAGCAATGTCGAGGCGATCGAGCGCCAGATCGATGCGGAGGTCGACGAGGCGGCGGGCGGTATCGTCGAGACGCGCAGCGCCAGTCAGGGCTCGGCGGGCTTCACCGTCGAGGCGACGACGTCGCCACTCGCGGAGCGGGAGGATCCCCGCGCGTTCTTCCGCTGGCACACCGACTTCGAGGAGCTGACGACGCTGGAGGGGGGTGAGCGCGCGGAGTGGGACGGCAGCGGCCCGCTGCCGGCACAAATCTCGCGAGCCGCTGCCACGCAGTTCGAACTCGTTGTCGGCGACCGGCTGACGTTGCAGCCGTTCTGGTTGACCGTCCCGCTGCCGACGGAGGTCGTGGTGAGCGGGATCTTCGAGCCGTTGGCCGAGGACCCGCGCTGGATCGCCCCTGAGACACTCCTTGCCGTCGAAGAGAATGTTGGTGTGCCGCTCTGGCTCACGCGTGACGTATTCCTGCTGCTGGGCGAGCGCACGCCGCAGATGCGCGGGTCGCTGGACTTCGTTTTCACCACAGACGCTTCGATGATTCGTGGCGACGATGCGGACCGCTTGGGCTCGGCCCTGACGACGTTGGACACGCGCCTGGCCCAGCGCATCCCGAACCTGCGTCAGGAGTCGGAGTTGCCGGAGCTGCTGGCGGCCTTCGGGGATCGCTTCACGTTTGCGGAGAGCGCTCTGCTGGTGCTGGTGTTGCAGCTCGTCGCGGTGCTGTTGCTGTATCTGGTGATCACCTCGGCGATGGTGGCGGAGCAGCGGGCGGAAGAGGTCGCTTGGCTGCGCAGCCGCGGCGCGTCGCTCAAACGGGTGGCGGGTCTGCAGCTGGTCGAGAGTTTGCTGATTACCGTAGTCCCGGTGGTGCTCGGGCCGTTCATTGCCTTGGGGTTGGTCTCGTTGCTGGGCTTCGTGCCGCCCTTCGATGAGATCAACGAGGGCACGTTCGTGCCGACGCGCATGGCTCCATTGTCGTGGTACCTGGCGCTCGTGGCGGGCGGGCTGGCGATCGTGGCGCAGTTCGTGCCGACGATTCGAGCGTCGCGCCGCACGATCGTCAACGTGCGCCAGTCGCAGAGCCGCCACCAGACCGACTGGCGGGCGCGGGTGGTGGCGGACAGTGCGACGCTGGCACTGGCGGCAATCCTGATTTTCGAGTTGCGGCGTGATTCCTCGTCGGCGGTCTCGCTGGGTGGGGAAGCGTCGTTGGAGCTGCTGAGCGTGGCGACGCCGTCGATCCTGCTCTTCGCGGCGGGCCTGGTGGTGCTACGCCTGTTCCCGATCGTGCTGCGGGTCCTGACCCGCAGTGCGTCGGCGGTGATGTCGCCCACGCCGCTGCTGACCCTGATGTATCTCGGGCGCTCGCCCACCCACTACGGACGCGTCCTGCTGCTGATGCTGGTCGTCAGCGCGATCGCGGTCTTCGCCTCCAGCTTCAAAGCGACACTTGATCGCTCCTACGACGAGCGATCGCTCTACGTCACGGGCAGCGATCTGCGGCTGGACGGCTTCGCGGGAGAGCGCGTCGATCCGTTCAGTGCGCGTCGCGCGATCGAGCGGGCAGAGTTCGGGCCGGGTGCGACGCCGCCGGTGATCGCTCCGATCGAACGGCTGGACGGTCGCCTCGCTGGCGATGAGCGCGCGGGGACGCTGAAGGTGCTGGCGGCCGACGCCGCGGCGCTCGAGGCGGTGGCGTTCCTGCGCGACGACTTCGGAGCGGACTTGCGCGAAAAACTTGGCGCATTGCCCCTGCCGCCGCAGGCCGGCGAACTGACGATCCCGGAGCCACGCGGGAATCTGGGCCTGTGGGTCCGCTTCGATGAGGTGGGTGCCGGTACCAGCCTGTTCGTCCGCGTGCGGGACGAAGCGGGCCTGTATTTCGAGTATGCGATGGGATTCGTGTTAGAGGCGGAGCGTGAGGACGGCGAGCAGTTCATTCCTTTCGATCAGCCGGTGCCGCTGCAGTTGGTGTCGGGTGATGGGACGTTTATCGCGGACGGCGACGCGATCCATGAGTGGGTCTTCCTGGAGCGCTCGCTGGTCGTGCCGACGTATACCATCAGCTTGATCGGACGGCGATTTATCGCCGCGCTGCCGAACCCCCCGCGCCCGCGCGGCGAGCTGGAGGTGATGTCGATCTCCCTGCTGCGCGTCGGGCGGCGCGCCGATGTGCCGGGCCGCGCCTTGCTGGACGACCTGACCTGGACGCAAGAGGACGAGACGCGTGTGCTGGACGATTTCAGCGACCCCGGTGGGTGGGAGGTGATCCCGCCAACCGCGCTGCAAGCGCCGCGCGAACGGGCGCAGCTGGTCGAAGTCGGCACGATCAGTGGTCCGTCAGCGCTGGCGCTGGATTGGGAATCGCAGAGCCTGAACTTCGATGCGGGCATCCGTCGTCGCGCGGGTGCGGCTCTCGTGCCGGCACTGGTCAGCACCGACCTCATCGAGCGAGCAGGGTCGGCGGTGGGCGAGCCGATGGTGATCACCAGCGGCAACGTGGAGGTGGAGATCGAGGTAGTGGGGGCGATCAGTCATTTCCCGACCTTTGATCCAGAGGGCTCCGACGGGCTGGTGATTCTGGATCTCGCGGCGTTCATGAACCAGCTCATGACGAGCTCTAGCGCGGGTAGCCGCGTGCCTTCCGAGCGCGAGGTCTGGGTGGGAGCGTTCGGGATTCCCGATGCGCGGATCCTGAAGTTGGTGGACGTGGATCCCGACACGAGCGGGATTCACTCGGCGCGCGACGAGCGGGCGGCGATCGAGGCGGACCCGTTGATCGTGGCGGGTTGGAACGGGATTTTCGCGGCGTCGTTGGTGGCGGTGGCGGTGGCGGCGTCGTTCGGGCTGACGGCGCTGACGGTGCTGATGGCGCGCAACCGGCGGGTGCAGTTCTCCGTGCTACGGAGTCTGGGCTTCGCGCCGCAGCAAGTGGTCACGATCGTGGTCTTGGAGACTGCGGCGGTGGTTGGGATCGGGCTGGGCTTGGGTCTGCTGGTCGCGACGCAGTCTGGGCCGATCCTGTTGGACCTCTTCGCTCTGACCCCGGATGGCCGCAGCGTCTTGCCGCCGCTGATCTTCGAGCTGGACTGGAGCACGCTGGGTCTGGTTTTCGCGGGCCTGTTCGGTCTCTTTGCGGCCAACGCCGTGGCCGCCGTGATGTTCATCTGGCGGCTTGAGCTGCAAAGCGCCCTACGTCAGTCCGCATAAACATCCGGGGCTCGCTCAGTTCGCAGGGCCCGTCTCGAAGCGATGCGGTTGTCCTGATCGCGCGTCGGCGCGGCCCTGGGCATAGCCAGCGTCGTAGGCGGCGCCGTCCTCTTGGTCGGCCGGCCGATCCAGCGCGACAGCTGCGGTGACGATGTACAACGCGACGAGCCGCACGGCCTGAACCTCCGTCTGCGAGGGTGCCCGTCGCGAGCCGACTTCGACGCCGCGCGCGAACCAGGTGGATTCGAGACCCGATGTGTCGTCTCCGTCCAGAGCGGAGGCTTGGGTGAAGCCGAATTCGAACCCCGCGTCGTACGCGCCCGGCTCGGGACCGGCTTCGAAGAGGGAGGTGGTTGCGGCGATCAGTAGCACGAAGGCCGCGGCGGCAACGGCCGCGATGGCGGCTGCACGTGCGGCGGGCGTTCGCCATATAGGTCGTTGACGCACTAACTATCCACGTCGCGTTCGTCGGCGTAGCCGTCGCGATAGCCACGCTGGTACGCTGCCGTGTCAGGGAGAGCGACGTCGCCAGTTCTAGCGGCGAGCACGTCCGCCTGGGTACCGAGATCCCTGACGGTGTTCTGCAACCAGATGGAGCCGCTGGTTGCTCCCAGTGCGACGGCGAACCGGTTGGGCGCCTGTGCCTCCGCTTCGGCGCGCCCGGCCTCACGGCCACGGCGATATGCAATCGCGCTGAGTTCTGTCTCCTGATCGTGAGCGGATTGCGCGCCGCGCAAGAGCCCTTCCTGGAAGCCGGCGTCGTACGTGCTTGGGCCAGAATCGTTGCCCCGATCGAAGGGGTGGGCGACCGCCACGATGATCAGGACCAGCGCGGCGGTGGCGACGAAGCTGACGGCGGCCCCGTGCCATCCAGGCTGCGGCGGCGGTCTTTCCGGGGTGAGCTCGTGGAGCCGAACGGGGGCGCTATTCACCGGAACATATGTCCTGTGTCCCTCGCGTGAACCATTCCTAGCAGAGGCGTTCTCCCTCTGGAACCGCGTCGTGTCAGAGCGTAGAGGGTGGAGAAAGGCGGTGTGGTTGATGGCCTGGGGAAAATTTCGTTTGTGGAAAAGGCCATCAGCACCTATATTCCGTGGAGCAAATTTCAGGATCTTTCGAAGAGCGTGGAGAGACGAATGGCCCAGAATTACTGGCAACGGATGCAACGGCAGCGCCTGAGTAGGCGCACCATGTTGGGGGCGAGTGCGAAAGCCGGCGTTGGCGCCGCGGGGCTTGCCCTCGTAGGTTGCGGCGACGATGACGACGACGCCGCAACGGCACAGCC
>CAUYZA010000171.1:0-6488 GCA_963577225.1 Dehalococcoidia bacterium
ACCGTCTCCACCGAACGCGCTGTCGCCTGCAGCTCGGCCGCGCAGCTGTCGCGGAAGTAGTTGCGCAGCTCCGCCGCCTTCCATTGCTCCACCACATGACGCGCTTCCGCCAGCCGCCGCTGCTGTGCCTGCGGCGTCGAGACCTGCGTACTCGTGCGCAGCAACAGGTCCACCAGCGCCAGGTAGATCGGCTCCACCGCCCGCCGGAACGCCAGGTCCGCCCCCGCGTACGCTGCCGCCGCCTCCGGCCGCGTCTGTTCGAGCAGGCTCACCGCGCGACGATAGGCGTCGAGCGTGGCGTCGACCTCACCGTTCTCCCACGCGACCTTCCCGAGCTGTTCGTACCAGCGCACCAGCAGGTCCGCCGCCTGCGCCTTCTCCGCCAGCGCCACGGCTCGCCGTGTCAGGTAGCGCGCCTCCCGGCTGCGACCGCCCTCTTGCGCGTACAGAGCCCCGAGATTGCCCAGCGCATGCGACGCCGTGCGATCGTCGCCCCGCACCTCGGCCGCCCGGCTCGCGCGCAGCAGATCTCCGTGTGCCGCAAGCAGCGCGTCGCGACGCGCCGCCGGGTCCTGACGAGCCAGTGCCGCCTCGCTCGAAGCCAGGTGAATGTGCAGCGCCGTCCGCTCGGCCCCCGCCGCATCGGCCTGCGCCAACGCCACGCGGGCTCGCAGCAGGGCACTGCGCGTCTGCTCGCGCTGCCCCAGGCTCAGCGCTGTACGCGCTGCGTTCGCCTCGGCCTGCGCACCGCGCAGCCACTCGCCGGACTCGAGCGCTTCCCGGGCACTCTCTTCGTAGGCTTCGAGCGCACCCGGGGCGTTGCCCGAAAGTGCCTGCTGGTTGCCTAGGTTGTTCAGCAGCGCTGCGCGCAGCGCCGGCGCCACGGCGTCGCCAGCCTCCGCGCTCGTGCCCCCGCCGCGCGCCACATCCACCGCCTCGTGCAGCAACTCCTCTGCGGGATCGAACTGACCGAGCGCCACGTAGGCGTTGCCGAGTGCGCCCAGCGCAGCGGCTTCGCGCGCCCGGTCGGCCGCGGCACGCGCCAGCGACAGCGCTTTTTCCAACGGTTCCAGGCTCTCCTGGTACGACCCCGAGGCCTGACGCGCCTGCGCCAGCCCGCGCAGTGCATCGCCGCGGGCTCCCGCATCCCCCTCGGCCGCCACCGCATCCCTCGCTCGACCGAAAGCGTTTGCCGCCTGAACGGCCTTGCCGCCGCGAAGCGCATCGCTGCCCGAGCGCATCGCCAGCTGGTAGACCGAATACTCTTCGTCCTCGGGGCCTGCCACCACAGCAGACGGCTCCGCGCCCAGCCCAGCGCCCAGCGGCGAGAACGCCAGCAGCGGCCCTTCCGCCGAAAGCGGATGACCCGGCCAGCGCGCCACCGTGAAGCGCCCGCCGCCGTCCTCGGCGCCCCCCGGCTGGCGCCCGCACTGCGCCAAGAGCATCGACGAGGCATCCAGGTACGAAACGTTCGGCGGGATGACCTGGCTCTCGATCGCCGTCTCGGGGTTGTTGAGGATCACCTGACCCTGCGCCTCGGGTCCCCCCGGCGCCGACGCGGTGATCTCGCTGTCCCCGGACAAGAACACCGCCTGCGCGTTGACCTCCACCCGGCCGCCTTGACCACCTGTTTCGCCAGCGCTGGCATCGATGCGGCTCTCTCCGGCGAGGATCAGTGCCTCGGCGGGGGCACCGCTGTCGCCGATCAGAATGCTCCCGCCCTCGCCGCCCTGCACACTGGCCTCCAGGCGTGAGTCTTCCAGTAAGACGAGCGCGCTACCACGAATGGTCAAGTCGCCGCCGTCGGCCGCGTTCGCTTCGACACTTACCACAGCGCCACTGGACAGGCGGACTTCGTCAGCGCTGAGGGTCACGGAGCCTCCGTCTCCGATTCCATCTGAGAGTGCGAGGATCTGGCCGCCCTCCGCGAGTTCGATGCGCGGGGCCTCGACGGTGACATTGCCTCCATTTCCTTTGCCAACGCTGTTAGTCTGGGCCGCTTGGAGGGTGGAGGATTGCGGCGCCGCCGCCTCGCCCCCACTCGTGTCCTGTCCCGAGATCGAGACGAGACGGGTGGCAATGACCGAGACATCGCCGCCCGCGGCATCGCCCGCGTTATTCGACGCCAATGTGCCGCCGTCGCGCAGCAACAACGTGCCGACTTCGGCGCGGACGGATCCCGGGGTGCCGCCGAGTACACTGCGGTTCGCGCCACGGACCCTGGAACCGATGCCATCGCCGCCGATCCCCGCGAGTTCGAGCCGTTGGTCGGCGCGGATCTCGATGCTTCCAACCTGGTCGCTGGCCGTGCCAAAGAGCCGGAACGTCGTAATGTCGGCTCCGTCGAGAATCGAGACGTGCGGTGCTTCGAGCCTGATGCCGCCCACCCCATCGCCACCGCCAACGGTCTCGGTGAACAGATCAGCCGATCCGAGTTGCAGAGCACTCCCCGAAGTGGGCTCGACCTCCCGGTCATCGGTTCCGTCCAGAACGATGCGATCGGCCGCGCGGATCGTCAGCGAGCCACCCTGAGTCATGGCGGCGTTCCGATTTAGGATTGCAATCGCAGCGCCGTCGCTCAGATGCACGGAATTGGCTTCGAGCAGAATGTCCCCACCGGCAGGAGGCTGCTGCTGAAAGGCAAAGTCATTTACAACGAAGATTCCAGACCCCCTACGATCCGGGTCGTCCTTGCCCGACAACGTGATGCTGCCCGTCGCGACGATCTCCACGCCATGGTCTCGCATAACGACAACCGCGCCCCTTCGCAGCTCGACTCCGCCCGCGTGCAGCCGCAAGCTTCCGTCGACATCCCCGCGTAACACGTCGGTGCTGTCGAAGACGATGCGTTGGCTCGAGTCGCCGAGGAAGCCGAAGTCCGCAGGAGCGGCCATCGAGAGAATGCTGGGGCCGCCGCCACTCGAGTCTGTGGCGAAGCGGCGGTCGTCGTCGAAGCCGAGGTCTTCGGCGGTGCTCGCGTGGAAGGCGGCGGGAATAACGAGTTTGGCGTCCGGCCCGAAAAGGATGCCGTCCGGGTTCAGGAAGTAGAAGTCGGCTCCGGGGATTTCTGACGCGAGGGTGCCGTTGAGGTGGGAAGGGTCGCCCCCGGTGATACGGCTCACGACGTTTTCGGTGGACTGGGTGGCTGTAAAGAGCGCGGTGTCCCCCGCGCCCAGATCGAAATACAAGAAGCTGTGGAACAGGTTGCGCCCGGCCCGCTCCCCGACTTCCTCGCCGACGGTGAAAATGTTGGAGCTATTGGGCGAAATGATCTGGGCCGGGGCCCCGCCCAGGCTGCCGTCGGTCTCGATCCGTGTGGTAACGCTGCTCCAGGCGGCGGAGGGTGTTAGGTCCTGTGCCCGTGCGTTGGGAGCGATGGTCGCCAGGGCCAGAGACAGCCCAACGATGAGCCACGGGCGCAGAGACCCTGCCCCGACGCTTCTGGCCCGTGGGACCGTGGAGGCCGGGGCCTTGGAGGGGATTTCGATCCTTAGAGCTCTCCGGGACCGGGCCCGTCGCGGGTGGGATTTCCGCGTCCGGTCAGGGACGTCCAACGGCGCGAGGTTACGACGTGTTTGACAGCATGGTCCGCAAGGCGAAGCCAGACGGGTCATCTGCGCTTTCTGGCTCGCAAGCGCTCCAGCGCGAGCAGGCCCAGGATCCCAGGGAACAACTGAAGCAGGGCGTGGGGCTCCGGGACCATGGCGGGGAGAACTGTCGTGTTGGAGCTGACCTTATTGCCGTTCGAGTCATACGTGCCGTCCTCCCGAATCTCGAAGACCACGTTGGCTTCTTGGTCGAAAGCAAAAGATTCGGGTTCCGTCTCGTCGATGTCGAGCTTGACGATCCGCGTCGCCTCCGGCGGGGGCGATCCATCTTCCGACGGTTGATAGTTATTATCGAAGGTGACGCTGGTTTCGGTTAAATTGCCGTTGTTCGGGGCATGGGGGGAAAACGTGATCTTGAGCGCGCTCGTAGACGATATCAGGATCGATAACGCGTTGATATCTGCCAGGCTGATCTCCGGGATCACGAAGTCGCCTGCGGCGTTGAGCGGGATGGCCCTGGAGCTGCCATCGGATCGGATTTCGTAGTACCTCAAGTTGTAGAAGAATCGGTTTTCCGGAGTTTCACATATCGCGCAGGTGAAGGTGAACTCGAGGAGCCAGACCAAGATCGGCACGCCAGGGGTATCCCAGAGACCGGGTATGATCGGGAGGAAAATGGGATCGAAGAAGAGTTCGAATTCGTCGTAGCCGAGCGCGAATCGGAGGAGGTGGTAGCTAGGGTTGTGGGTGCCATGTGTGGCCTTCCCAAAACACGAAGGCGGCTCGACAACATCGCACACCATGCCCGGAGTGTTGCTGCAGTCGGAGAAGTTGGCGGCCCCATCCGCCACGTAGTCCATCACAGCCGGCGCGATGCCCATTACCGTACAGGCCGGGTTAGCCGGATCCACGGTGAGGATGTGCCGGAGTCCGACGCCGTGCCCGAACTCGTGGTAGATCACTTGGGTCAAATCGGTACGTGACATGGCGTTGTCCAAATCTTGAGCGGTCAGCATGACAGCGCCGCGCTGGCCCTCGCAGCTGCGCGCGAAACGATTGACGCCATCCCAAGCGACACCAGCCAGGGGTCCGAAGTTGAGCATTCGATTGCGGTCGATCAGGTAGATAAGGGTGGCGCTCCCCGGCGCTTGGGCTGGGACACACGCCGGCCCCCCCGTGCAGTTCTCGACCACGATGTGATTCCCATTGTCTACAAGCCCCGGCGGCCGGACGTTGTTAAATAGAGCCTGGAGTTCATTGGCCAACTCGTCCCGGTTGGTTGCCAGTACGCTCGCGCTCGCCAGGCCAAGCAGTTGCTGCCCGGGCGCACCCGCCATCAACTCGGCGAGCTCCCGGCGCACGTAGTCGTGACGGCCCAGAATGTCCACCTTGTGCTCGAACCCCATGGGGGCATCCACATCATAGACCAGCACCACCCGCAACTCCTTCACCCGGCAGTTGTCCGAGTCCAGGGGGTCCTGGTCGTTGTTGTCGAGGACGCCATCGTTGTCATCGTCGGGGTCACAAGCGTCGCCAAGCCCGTCCTGATCGTTGTCGAGTTGGTCGACGTTCGGGATGGTGGGGCAGTTGTCGTCGCTGTTCAGGATGCCGTCCAGGTCCAGGTCGCCGTCGGCCGGGGCGGGGATGACCGTGACGGTCTGGGCGGCGACGGCGAGGTTGCCCTCCATGTCAGTCGCGGTCCAGGCCACGACCGTGATCGTGCCAACGCTGTAGGTCGCGGGGGCGTTGTTACCGATCGTCGGGGCGGGGTCGCAGGTGTCGCTCGCGGAGGCAACGCCGATCGCGACGAATATGCTGCCGCCCAGGGGCGAGAATACCTCCATCACCACATCTGGCGGAGCCGTCACGCTTGGGGGTGTCCCGTCTTCCACCGTGACGATCTGGGTCGCCATGGTGGTGTTGCTGGCGGCAGCGGCGGCAGCGGTAGCGGCCGCGATGGCGGCATCGACAGCGGCGGCTTCAGCGGCGGCGGCCTCGGTAAGGGCCTCGTCGCAAGCATCGGGGGAGGGGTTTGCAGATTCGCAAATTTCGGCGGCGTCCATAGCTGCGTCTACGGCTAATTCGGCGGCATCAGCGGCAGTGGCAGCCGCCTCGGCGGCAGCGAAGTATAAGCCGCCCCGCAAGGCGGACCAGGTGACGACCGTGAGGCCCAAGGGGAACAGAGGCGGCGCGTCGTTGGTGATCAGAATGTCATCCACTACCGGTTCTTCCCCGGCGGTGGCTTGGCCGATGACTACGGCCTGCCCGCCAGGAGCCGAGCACTCGACCATCACGTCGGCAGGAACCACCAAGATAATCTGTGCCGCTACTGGGCTGGAGAGGGCGAAGCCCGACAAGGTCGCAGCAAAAAGGACAATGCCTTTGGCATTCCACTTCATGAGCATTCCCCAAACAATTTGGGCTCACAATCTATCAAGGGAACCAGGTTGCAAGGCGCAATGACTTAGATTGCGCCGGCAACATGAAGGCAATATGAAGACGTGCACGGTGTTGTTGCGCTGCGTTGGAACAAAACGGGGTGGGTATGTCTCGATCGATACGTGACGAACATATCGGTACTGACCGGCGGTGGTCAGATTCGCGTCGGTCAGATGGTGTTCCGCGGTTCATCGTCGCGACTAGACCTCACGTTCGTTCCATTCGTCGATTGCGGCCGAGCGTGGGACGAGCACGGTCCGGGTCATGAAGAGGCAGACACCCTCGTCAGTGTCGGCGCGGGAATTCAGTTTCGGTTCTACGAGGCTCTCAAGGGCGAGTTCTACTACGGTGCACGCCTCACGGGTGTTTCGGGTGACAATGGCGACGGTATCCAGCGCAAGGGTCTGCATTTTCGGATCGTGCTCGACACGCTGACGCCCTGGCGATGAGAAGAGCTGGCGGTCGCGAAGACAGAGGCGTTCAGTCGGGGGAGGCGGGGTT
>CAUYZA010000172.1:0-6477 GCA_963577225.1 Dehalococcoidia bacterium
GACACGAACCCAAAACCGACGGACTTAAAAGGAAGCGGCTCCCTTCGAGACGATTCCGAGGGCGGCTTGGGATCAGGAACTCGGCAGTCTGGCCGCAGCTCCCGCGGACGCGCCCGTTGCATCGGACGCTCTCGGGAATCTAGCTTGGTGATCGATCGACAACACCCCACCCGGACGGGCGTAGACAGCCCAGGACGAGGAGCCCCTCATGTCCCAGCCCGACCCGACCTACCCGATCGTCTCCGCGGACGGCCACATCGAGAAGCCGCCGGAGCTGTTCGAGCCTCTCTCGCCCGAGTCACGCAAGAAGGCCGAGCGCGGGACCCGCCGCATTGACGGAGGCACGGTCGTCGACATCTTCGGCTTCGAGCTCTTTGCACCGGACCGCAGCCGACGGCCCACCAACGACGAGTACATGCGCGAGTTCCGCAGGGACCCCACCGGGGGCCGCGACCTGGCCGTGCGGCGGGAGCTCCAGGCGCGCGACGGCGTGGCGGGCGAGGTGGTCTTCCCCAAGAAGCTGCTCGCGCTCGGCAACGGACTCGACGCCGCCTTCAACCTGGAGCTGGCGGAGCCTACAACGACCTCGTGCACGAGATCTTCTCGCCCATGCCGGAGCGCTACGTGGCGGCGCCGATCATCCCTGTGGACGACATCGCCCTGGCGGTGGCCGAGGCGGAACGCTGCTTGAAGCTCGGATTCCGCACGCTGATGCTCCCCTGCTCCTACCCCTGGCGCCCCTACGACCGGCCCGACTACGAGCCGCTCTGGAGCCTTGTCGAGGAATCCGGCGTTCCGCTCAACTTCCACGTCTTCACGGGTAACGTCTTCATCGGTACCGACTTCGCGTCGATCGAGCACATGACGGCCGGCGACTTTGCCGACCTCCCGGAGTCGGAGCTGGGCGTGCGCGGACGGCGCGAGCGCCTGTCGACCACGGTGATTGGCATGGCGGCCGGCATAGGGCCCATCGTGCACCTGACCGGCGGCGGCGTCCTTGAGCGCCCACCCGGACCTGTGCTTCGTGGTCACCGAGGCGGAGGCCGGCTGGCTGGCCTGGACGCTCCAGTCGATGGACGCCTTGCAGGAGCGGCGCGGCCTGGGCCTGGAGGATCTGCCGCTGCGCCCGAGCGAGTACTTCAAGCGCCAGAGCGCAGTCACCATCATCAACGACCTGGTCGTGCTCAACAACCTGGAGTTCACGGGCACCGACTGCATCATGTGGGCCAACGACTACCCGCACGACGAGGGCACCTACCCGCACAGTGCGCGCACCCGTCGGGAGATCCTGGACAAGACGACGCCCGAGCAGGCGTACCAGATCTTCGTCGGGAATGCCGCGCGCATTTACGGCTTCGACGTGGCTGAATTCTCCAAGGAAGGATGAGCGCCTCCGGCATCTGCGCTGGCGTGTGCGCCGCTCTACCGGAAGTTTCTGGGAACCTCTATTGAGGGCGCTTCAATCGCGGATGTGACGGTGTTGGTCAGAACGCGCGGTGCAGCATGGCATCGCCGCCGCGCACGTAGCGGCGCAGATTCTCTATCCACAGATCGCCCACCCGTTTCAGATAGAGCGGGGAAGACCAGGCGTTGTGCGGGGTGATCAGGACGTTGGCGAGGTCCCATAAATCGTCATCTGCCGGCCAAGGCTCGGCTGGCAGCACATCCGTACAGAAGTGACGTAGGTGCCCATCCTGGAGGGACTGTTTGAGGGCCGGAATGTCGACCAGGGCTCCGCGTCCGACGTTGATCAGCGTGGCGGTCGGCTTCATGAGCGCCAGGGCGCGCTGATCGATGAGGCCCACCACTTCCGGGCCAATCGGGATCGCCAGCACTACGAAGTCCGCCTCGGGCAGGAAGGCGGTCAAGTCGGCCATGGTTCCCTGGCGATCGATGTTCGCCACCGCTCCAGAGGAGCGACGGATGCCCAGGACTCGCATGCCAAACGCTTTGCCATAGGTGGCAACGCGGCTGCCAATGGCCCCCAGACCCACAATCAGCATCGTCTTGTCGCTGAGGCTTTCCAGCGGAAGCGTCTGCCAACGGTGTTCGCGCTGATGCTCGCGCAGCTCACCGAGGTTCTTGGCTGACCAGAGGACGAAGCCGAAGGCGACCTCCGCCACCTCAGGAGCGTTGGCTCCCGGACTGTGGGTCAGGACGGCCTGCTTCTCACGCATGACGTCGTAAAACAACCCGTCGACGCCGGCGTCCTCGGTATGGGCCCAGCGCGGTGCTGAAATCTGGATGACGGCATCGACGAAGGCGTTCGTGTAGGCGTCGGCGGCGTAGACGATCAGGTCACAGTCCTGTGGAGATTGTGACCAGGCGCCATCGGCCTCGATCAGGGCCCATTGCAGGTCGGGCACAATCTCCTGAGCCGCGGCCCCGTAGCGCTCGAAGAACTCTCGACCAGCAGCAACTTTCACAAGCCGCGCCCCCTCGATGATTCGCGCTCAGCGCGGGAACAATAACGCGGGGACCGCCATGCCCGCGAGCACGTTGCGCTGGCAGACCCGCGAGCGCTGGACCGGTTGCGGATCTCGCTGTCGCCTTCGCCGCGGGCGACGCCGACAAGGTCACGCCCTCAGGCAAGCACCCAGGGCGTAAGGCGCACCTAGCGGAAGGCGGGGATGACTTCCTTCGCGAAGAGGTGAAGCGACTGCATGACGGTGGCATGGGTCATGCCGCCCCCGTGCATGACGCAGCTCAACATATCGATGTCGGCAATATCGGTGTACCGCTTCAGCTTTCGGATCACGGAGGTCGGCGTGCCCGAGAGCGTCCGGTTCTCGAACATCTCGTCGAGATCCGGCTCACCCTCGAAGGGCAGCGGCTCGGAAACGCCGGAGACGACATGTTCGCGGCCGTGCCGGAGGGCCGTCGCCTGCCGTGACTGGTAGAGGAAGTGCTCCATTTGGGCGCGCGACTCGTCCTCGGCGGGAGTCACGACCACTTGACCCTGCACGCCGAACTCGCCCGGGGAGTCGGGGAACTTCCGGCGCGAGTTCTTGAAGTTGGTCCAGGCCTGTTCGAGAACGCTCAGCGGGCGACCCGACTGCGAGGTCAGGGAGCGCAGGCCATAGCGGCGACCGATGTCGAAGGACTCTTGCGTCGTCGCCGCCAGCCAGATCGGGGGGCGTGGTTGCTGGTGAGGCCTGGGGTAGAGCGTGGTCTCCGGGATCTGGTGGTACTTGCCTTCAAACTCGAATGTCTCTCCGGTGAGCGCCTGCGAGATGATCGCGAGTGCCTCGTCGGTCTGGTCGCGAGCGTCGTCCATCGAGAGGCCGAAGCGGCGGAACTCGAAGGGTTGATAGCCGCGGGCGACGCCCACCTCGAGGCGGCCGTTCGTAAGTTGATCGGTGAGGGCGATGTCCTCAGCGACGCGGAGCGGGTCCCAGAACGGGAGCACGAGGACAGCGGTGCCGACTCGTATCTTCGAGGTCTCAGCCGCGATGCGCGTCGCCATCAGCAGTGGGTTCGGGATGTAGCCGTAGTTCGAGAAGTGGTGCTCGGCGAACCAGACTGCGTCGTATCCCAGTTCCTCGGCCTCGATCGCGTACTCGACGATGCGCCGGAAGATGACTTCCGGATCTTCTCGGGCAGCCGAGCCGGCGAGGGCGAACGCGGCGAACTGCATCAGGCGGCTCCGATCGGCCATGCCGCCACGGCGGCCGTCGTTGACTACGGGGCGTCCGCCTCGTAGAGGGCGAGGTCGGCAAGGATTGTCGCGGTTCGGGTCTCGATGCGCGAACGTACATCTTCGCTGGTGAAGATGTAGGTCCGGTCTTCGAGGATGCCGCGCACCACCATCGGCCCGACGTCCAAGCCATCGATCGCCTGGTTCACCCGATCGGGACGGGGCACGGCTGCTCCATCGCCGAGCTCTTGCGGGCGGTTGCGGTTCGCTTCCCAGATGCGGGTGTTGACCGTGGAGGGGCAGAGCACGGAGACGCCGATGCCGTCACCCGCCAGCTCGGCGCGGAGCATCTCCGAGAAGCTCACGATGGCGGCTTTCGAAGCGCTGTAGATCCCCAAGCCCAGACCGAGGCGCGGCGCGAGCCCAGCCATCGACCCGGTGTTCACGATGTGCCCCTCGCCACCGTGCGCGCGCATGCCGGGCACGAACGCCTGCACACCGTTGATCACGCCCTGGACGTTAACGCCGAAGACCCAATCCCAGTCCAAGGCTGCAGCTTCGACGAACGTTCCCTCAAGCATGACCCCGGCGTTGTTACAGAGCACCGACACCGGCCCCAGCGCCTCCTCGACCTGCGCCGCAAGGGCCGTCATCGCCTCGGCATCAGTCACATCGGCGGCGAACACCACGCTGCCCTCGAGCTCCGCGGCGACGCGCTCCGCAGCGCTGCGGTCGATGTCAACGATGGCGACGCGAGCGCCTGATTCAGCCAGCGCATGTGCGATGCCGCGACCGATGCCGTCTCCAGCTCCCGTGACGACGGCGATCTTGCCTGCGAGCGTTTTCACTCGTGCCTCCCTTGGATACCGCCCGTGGTGTCGGCCATTGTGGCGCCCTCCGCGGAAGCGTCAGATTCGCTCGTAGTATCGCCTGCGCTCCCAATCCGTCACTGCCCCGGCGAACGCCGCGGCCTCCGTCGCAAAGAAGTGCGCGTAGTGACGGACCACATCTTCGCCGAAGGCCTCCCGCGCGAATGGGCTTTGGGTCAGTTGGTCCGCCGCCTCGGCCAGCCCGCTTGGTATTGCTAGTCCCTCGTCCACGTAGCCACTCCCCTCGACCTTGGCGGGTGGCTCGATCCGCTGCGAAATCCCGTCCAACCCGGAAGCCAGCGTCGCCGCGTACGCCAGGTACGGATTACAATCGGCGCCCGGTAAGCGGCATTCGATCCGTCGCGCCTCGCCTTGCCCGACCAGGCGGAACGCCACGGAGCGGTTGTCGTCGCCCCAGGCCAGGGCTGACGGCGCCCACGACCCCGCTCGGTAGCGCTTGTATGCGTTGACCGTCGGCGCGTAGAAGGCCATCAGCGCTGGCGCGTGGTGCAGCCAGCCACCCAGAAACCAGCGCATGAGATCGGTCTCCACGGGTTCCGCAGCGTCGGCCGGGGCGAATGCGTTTCGTCCCTCCCGCTGCAAGCTCACGTGCAAGTGACTGCTGGAGCCGTTCGCTCCGTCCCATGGCTTCGCCATGAAGGTCACGCTGAGTCCCAGTCCTGCCGCGACATCCTTCAGCACGTGCTTGTAGATCGCGTGCCTGTCGGCCATCTCGCCGACCCCCGCGTAGCGCACGTTCAACTCGTGTTGGCCGATCCCTGCCTCGCCCTTCGACGACTCCACGGGGATGCCCGAGTTGGACAGATGCCGCCGCGCTAGCGCATCGAGTTCCAGCTCGCGGGATCCGCGCAGCGTGCTGTAGTCCTCCACGTATGCGCCGGCTCGCTCGAGCCCTGCGTAGTCGACGCTGGCCGCCTCCGCGTAGCTCGAGCGCACGACGTAGTACTCCAGCTCTGACCCTGCCCAGACTTCGTAACCGGCGGCTTGGGCCACCCCAATCTGTTTCCGCAGGATCGACCGGGGGGCCACCGCGACGGCGGATCCGTCCACCTGTTGGAGGTCGCACACCACCAGGGCCGTGCGATCGCGCCAGCTCGCGCGTCGGAGGGTGGTCAGATCCGGCACCACGTGCAGATCGCCGTAACCCGTCGCCCATGAGGCGAGGTCGTACCCTTCCGTGGGCTCCATCTCCATGTCGACCGTCAGGACATAGGCGCAGACCCCGGTCCCCTCGGTGGCGACCTCGTCCAGGAAAAATTCGGCGTCGAGCTCTTTTCCCTGCAAGCGCCCGTAGAGATCCGGGAAAACCGCCAGGACGGTGTCGACTTGATCGCTCTCGACCAGCGCCTGTAGCTCGGCCACCGTCAGGAGCCCCTTGGTCATCAGCGCGCACCTCTCTCCGCGAGGCGCAGTATGACCGAGCGGCCAGCACTCGACCACATGTCTGGTCGGGAAGAGATCGATCTTCGAGCTCTAATCGCCGCTCACTGAGCCGCGGTGCGGACATCTCAGCAGATGCTAGGCTCGCGCCTCATTCGAGGAGGTCCGTATGCCTGACGCTCGCCCATTTCGGTTTGCGGTGCAGGCGTTTAGCGCCGACTCAGCGGAGGCGTGGCGATCGCTGGCGAGGCGCACGGAGGCGTGGGGCTACTCGGCACTGCATTTGGCCGATCACTTCCTCGGGCCGGGCGAGGCGATCACGGGGACCAATCATCCGGTGCAGGGACTCGCCGCCGTTCCTGCGATGGCGGTCGCGGCTGAGGGTCACGGAGACGCTGCGAATCGGCTGTCGGGTCTTCTGCGTCGATTACCGGCATCCGGCCATGTTGGCGAAGGAAGCGGCGACCTTGGACTTCTTCTCGGACGGCCGGCTGGAACTGAGCTTAGGCGCGGGCTGGCTGCGGGCGGAGTACGAAGCAGCGGGTATTGCCTTTGATCGGCCGGGGGTGC
>CAUYZA010000173.1:0-6476 GCA_963577225.1 Dehalococcoidia bacterium
GATGCGCGTCCAGGCGATGCCGCGGTTGGGCAAGAGCGTCAGCACCGCCGGGCCGTCGTCGGTGCGGAACGGAGCCAGCGGGTGGTACTCGGGCTGCGCGTTGACGAACTCGGCATTGGGCCGAATCAGCGCCTCGAAGACATGGTTGTGCCACTCCACCAGTTCCGGCCGAGAGCGAAAGTTGACGTCTAAGTGCGCCACCTCAGCCTGGCCGCTGCTCTCGTGTTCCGCCTTGAATAGCCGCAGCACGTCGGCGTACATGTCGATGTCGGCTCGCCGGAAGCGATAGATCGACTGCTTGGGGTCGCCCACGATGAACAGCCGCCCCGGCTCCAGCTCCGCCTCGCGCCAGTTGGCCGGGTCGTTGCGCGCTGCCAGCAGCATCACGATCTCCGCTTGCAGCGGGTCGGTGTCCTGGAACTCGTCGATCAGCAAGAACTTGTAGCGCGCCCGGAAGTAGCGCCGTACGCGCTGCTGATCGAGCAGCGCCCGCGCCTCGATCAGCAGATCCTGGAAGCTCAACCGTCCCTGCCGTCGACGTTCCAGCGCCGCTCGCTCCACGAAGTCCGCCACGACCTCGATGAACTCCGCCAGCGCCTGAACCCGTACGCGCTCGACGTACTCCAGATGCGCCTCGCGGAATCGCTCCACCGCGTCGGCGCAGCGCACGCGCGGCTCGCCCGGATTGCGCCCCGCCCGCACGACCGGCAGCTTGAGGCCCACCAGGCCCGCCTCCAGCGCCTCCAGCGGCAGCGATTCCAGCTCGTCCAGCGTGTGCACGAGCGTGGAGATATCCCGTTCGACCGCGTCCGAGACCTGCTCCGCCAAGCCGATCAACTGCCCCGCCGCCGCCCGCTCCGCTTCCCAGATCGTCGACGCCGCAGTCACCGCCGGAGCCTCCTGACGCGAATTCAGCTCGCGGAACTCCGTGATCGTGTGCGCCAGCGCTTGCAGATGGTCCAGGCTCAGCCCCAGCCGCAGGCAGCGTTCGATCCGCGGTCGCGCCGCGCCCTCCTCCTCCGACCAGAGCCAGTTCTGCCACGACTCCTCAAAGTCCAGTTGCTCGCTGACCGCGTCCAGCACCTGGAAGTTGGGGTCCAGCCCCGCTTCCAACGGCCGCTCGCGCAAGAGGCTGGAGGCGAAGGCGTGGATCGTCTCGATGTGCGCCGCGTCGACTTCGTGCAGCGCCAGCGTCAGGCGCTCGGCCTCCTCCTCGCGCAGGTCGTCGTCCGCCTCGCGCTGGGCCTCGTAGAGCTCGCGCCGCACGCGGTCGCGCAACTCCCCCGCCGCCTTCTCCGTGAAGGTGATCGCGACGATCTCGCGCAGCGCCGCTCGCCCCGTGCGCACCGCCTCCACGACTCGCCCCACCAACACCGACGTCTTCCCGGTCCCCGCCCCAGCCTGCAAGAAGACCGAGGTATCCAGCCCCGTCATCGCCCGATCGCGCGTGGCCCGGTCGGAAGGCTGGGCGACCCCGCCGCTGGTCGTGGCGTCGCTCGTCATGACCGCCCCTGCAGTACGAGGAAGTCGCGCACCGTGTCCATGTCGCCCGCCAGCTTGTGATCGAAGCGACGGTGTACATCCGTCGTACAGACATCGAAGTAGTCGCAGAACGTGCAGTTGGGCCGCTCACGCTGACCCTGTCTCTTGCCCGCGTAGGGCGGGAACACCCCGCCGCGGATCCCGCGCACGATCGTGTCCAACGTCGTCCACAGCACATCGTCGTGGAACACATCGACGCCGCGCAGCCCGCTCTGCTCGAAGCCCCCCTTGTGCGTGGCGTACCAGTACTCCGCCGCCACCTCGTCGCGAGGCACGCCGTACTTGTCGGCCACGCCGTGGATGTAGAGCGGCAGTTGCAGCGCCGACCCGTTCTTGTACGACTCCGCCTTCTTGAACGCCTTGCCGGTCTTGTAGTCGACGGCCGTTAGCCGCCCCTCCGCGTCGCGGTCGACTCGGTCGATCCGCCCGTAGATCTTGAGCCGCGTCCCGTCCGGCAGCTCCAGCTCCACGTCGCGCGCGAAGCCAAAGTCGTCCTCCACCGTGACCGGCACGGTTCCCTCCCGTGCCTTCACCTGCTCCCGACGTACCAACTCCTCCAGGTCCGCGCGCACCTCCGCCCGCACGATTGCCCACGTCGCTGGCAGCCCCGACAATCCCCCGTGGCCCCAGCTCTCGAACGACTCCTCCGCGATCGCAAACAGCCGCTCGCTGTCCTCCACGTACGTCGCCCAATCCTTGCTCGCAATGCCCTCCCGCACCCAGTCCTCCAGGATGCGGTGGACCATCGACCCACGGTCGAGCGGCGACATCTGCAACGCCTCGCCCGGCTCGGAGATGGCCCGTACGTGCAACAGCTGCCTCACGAAATAGCGGTAGGGGCACGTCGCGTACGTCTCCAGCGCCGTCGGCGACATGCGCCGCTCGAGCGGCTGGTCGCCGATCGCCTCCACGGGGATGATCCCGTCCCACTCTCCGAACCTCGTCGCCGACCGTGCATGCCGCGCCAAATTCCAGCGCTCGTAGCCGTCCCACAGCTGCGAGATCAGATCGCGCGCCGTGCGCGGCGTCGATTCCAGGATCGCCAGCCGCAGGTCGGACTCGTCCAGCGCCTCCGTCGCTCGATCCCAATCGCCGGCCGTGATCTGCTCCACCGTCGGTCCGGCCCCTGCCAGCCGAGTCGCGAGCTTGTGGATCTCGCCGCTCTCGAACAGATCCTCCACCCGCGCCAGTTCCTCGGCGTGCCCCGGAATCGAACGCAGCAGATACGAACTGGGCAGCCGCGGTGCGCCCGTTGTGTTCGTGCGTCGCGCCCACGAGATCGTCAAGAAGCGTCTCGCCGACTGCAACACCAGCTGGAACAGCATCTCCTCCTCGGATAGCCGGTCCCGCTTCAACGGCAGCGCCGCCCGTCCGGCGCGCGCGTTGATCTGTTCCCGCTCCGTGTCCAGCAGCAGCGGGTCCTGTCGCACCAGCGGCGGGAAGATTCGCTCCGCACACTCGACCAGGAAGACCGCCTCGAAGCGCAGGGATCGCGCCGCGCCCACATTGCCCACAAACACGCCCTGGCTCAGCGGCGGCCGGTCGTTCACCACTGCCCGCCGGATCGCCTGCTCCGCCGCTAGGCCGAAACTCTCGCTGTCGACCGGCACACCGGCGGAGTCGAGATGGGAGAGCGCCTCGATCCGGTCCCGCAACGTGACCCCCGGATCATGACGACCGTCCGGCCGCTGGTCGGTCGGCGGCAGCAAGTAGACGTCCAGCAGTTCCAGCAGCCAGGTGGAAAATCCCGACCATGTGTCGAGTCCGTCGACCGCGCCCACCCGCTCCGCCAGATCGGCCACCACGACGCGCAGTTCGCTCGTCGTATCCATTGCGTAGTCGCGGCTGGGATGATCGTCACGCCGTCGCTCTTCGATATGCGCGTCGAGTTGATCCAGGAAGCGTTGCCAGCCTGCGACCATCCCGGCTTGCTTGCTGACTCGTTCCCAGAGCAGCGGCTTCGGCTGAATGCCACTCGCGCTGGCTTGATCCCCTCCGAGCGTGAGCGATGGCCGCAAGCTGGGATTGCCGATGAACTCCAGCAGCCGATGCCGCTGCGGCTCGCCCAACATCAGCTCCAGCAGGACCAGCGCTGCTCTCCCCACCGACGAGTGCCGCAGCGGTCGGCCCGACGCCCGGTAGACCGGGATCCCCGCCCGTTCGAAGGCTGCCGCGAGCACATCGTCGGTGGCGTGGTCGAGCCGATGCAACACGGCCATCTGATCGAACGGCACCTCGTGCTCGCGCGCCAGCCAGAGCGCGCGACGCACCACCTCCTCTGCCTCCGCCTGCCGCGTTGGCGCGCTGAAGTACCACGGTCGCAGCCGGGCATCGAGGCTGGAGTCGAGCCCCGGCTCGGCAGCCGACAGCTCGTCGCTGGAGTCGATCGCCGTCGCGCCCCGCTCGACCAGTTCGTCGCGGAAGGCGCGCACGAAGTTGAACTGCGGTTCCTTGGCTGCGACCAGCAGCACGCGGGTGTCGATCACGCTCGCCACCCGCGCGATCAGTGCCGCCTGCACCGCGGGTGCGTCGTACAGCCCAGTGACTAACAGGGGCTGCCCCCCCAAGGCGGCGGAAATGACATCGTCCGGCGCCGCCAGCGCGTCCAGATAAGCGCCCGTGCGGTCATGGAAGCGCTCCATCCGCTTGATGAAGCGGTCGTAGATCAGCGCTAGTTCCGTCAGCTTGCGGTCGTCCTCGATCGCCAGCAGGGCGTGGAACGCCCCGGGGTCGAGTTGAGCTTCGCGCAGATCCGTCAGCGATCCCGACACGGCCGCGGGCACACCCCGCACGTCCGGATCCAGCCGCGCCACCGAACCCTCGCCGCGCAACTCGCGGATGATCCCGTCGAGCAGGATCGGCTCAGCCCCTTCGGGCAGCGGATGCCGCGCCTCGATCGCCGAGCGTTCGCGGATCGCCTCCGCCAGGTCCAGCGGCGTATGGAAGCGCACGTTGGCGCTGAAGGCGAGCTGCTCCGCGATGCGGCGGCGCAGGTAGATCCGCTGCAGGTTGGAGCCCACCAGCACATTGACTCGGTCCAGCGGCGATCGCTGCAGTGCCGCCACCGCGGCGCTCAGCCGTTCCTCGACCGCTTCCAGACTGGGCAGACTCTCGACTCGGAAGGCCATGCCTGCATCATACGGAGCGCCCCGACGCCGTGACTGCCAGCACGACTCGCCTCGCTCGGATCGTGGATCCCGTGGACAACCCCCGTGGAAAAGATGGATCCTGCGGCTGTCACAACCACGCTGGCGCCAACAGAAACGCGACCGCGGGGCCGCCCGAAGGCGAGCCCCACGGCCACTCAACCGATCCCTTCGAAGGGGGGCGCCGCGCTCGGCGTGCGCCGAAACAGCGCGCTTTAGACCGCGGCAGGCCCCCGCTCGCGGGTCCGCACGCGTACCGCGTCCTCCACCGGCAGCACGAAGATCTTGCCGTCGCCGATCTTGCCGCTGCCGGCGTTCTCGACGATCGCCTCAATCACGTCGTCCACTGGGGTCGTGTTGACCACCAGCTCGATCTTCACCTTGGGCAGGTAGTTCACCGTCACCGGCTGGCCGCGGTACTCCTGCGTCACGCCCTTTTGGGCGCCGCGACCGCGCACCTCGCTGATCGTCATGCTGACGATGCCGATCTCCTCCAGAGCGTGTCGCACGATGTCGAGCCGCTCCGGCCGGATGATCGCGATAATCATTTTCATGGTTGCTTGTCCTTCTCCGCCTCCGCCGCGCTGGCCTGGAGCCGGCGCGGCGAGAGCTGCATTCGACCCATTGGATCCTCGCTAGTCTCCCCCATCCGACGCAGTTGGTGCGGTGACCGCCTCGCCCGCCGAGGTCTCCACCGCGGCGCCGGGCGGCGCCACGTTGAACTCCGGGTAAGCGCCGATCCCGTGCTCCTGCACGTCGAGTCCGGCCAGCTCCTCGGCCTCGCTGACGCGCAGCCCGATCGTGTACTTGATCAGCATGAAGAGCGCGCCGGAGGTCACGACGACCCAGGCGAAGACGGCTAGAATGCCGACGATCTGCACGCCGAGCTGTTCGATCCCGCCGCCCGTGAAGAGGCCCGCCGTGCCGCCGCCCACGAGCTCCTCCGTGGCGAACAGCCCCACCGAGAGCGTGCCCCAGACGCCCACGATGCCGTGCACGGAGATCGCCCCCACCGGGTCGTCGATCCGCAAACGGTCGAACATCGCGACTGAGAAGACCACGATCGCTCCCCCGACCGCCCCGATGATGACCGCGGCGTAGGGGTCAACGAAGCCAACCGGTGCCGTCACCGCCACCAGGCCGGCCAGGGTGCCGTTGAGCGTCAAACCCAAGTCGGTCTTGCCGTAGCGCAGGTGAGAGATCGCCATCGCGGTCACCGCGCCCGCTCCGGCGGCCAACGTCGTGTTGACCGCCACAAAGGCTGCCAACGACGCGCCCCCGCCGCTCAAACCCAACGTGCTGCCGGGGTTGAATCCGAACCAGCCGAACCACAGGATCAGCGTGCCGAGCGCCGCTAGCGGCATGCTGTGCCCTGGGATTGCGTGCACTTCTCCCTTCGCCCCGAACTTGCCGATTCGCGGACCAACCAGGATTGCGCCCATCAAGGCCGCCCACGCGCCCACCGAGTGCACCACCGTGGAGCCCGCGAAGTCGAGGAATCCGTTGGCGCCGATGTCCGACAGCCAGCCCCCGCCCCAAACCCAGTGCGAGACCACCGGGTAAATGATCCCGGTGATGAAGACCGTGTAGAAAAGGTAGGCGCTGAACTTCGTGCGTTCGGCCATCGCGCCCGAGACGATCGTCGCCGCCGTCGCCGCGAAGGCCCACTGGAAGAAGAACGTCGCGAACAGCGGGACCTCACCCAGCACCCCGAAGGCCGCTCCGGCGTCGCCCGTCGATGCGCCCGTCACGAAGAACTTGTCGAAACCGACGAACGAGCCCGCCGTG
>CAUYZA010000174.1:0-6432 GCA_963577225.1 Dehalococcoidia bacterium
CCCTCCCCCTTCGATGTCATCGACCATCCCCCGCCCCTCGCCCTCTTGATCGATCTTGAGGTTGTCGCTGGCGAGCGCTCCAGCGTCCGTGTGGTGGGACAACCCGGAAGCGTCCCGGGCAGCCGGCTCGTCTCCGTGGCCTCGCACGGCTTCGGTCTTGGCACGGAAATCATTTCGGCGTCCGATGGCAGCTTCGCGACCGAGATTAGTTCATGGCCCGGCGACACCATCACCGTGCGCTACGACTCATCTGCGGTCGATCAATTGTCCTTCGAGGGGTTCCACGTGGACGGCACCTCGTACTGGCCGGGTACCTTGCTGACCGTGCCGGGGCGACCCGTCGCGCCGCTCTCGTTCGCCGTGCCATCTTTGTCGAACGTAGAAGGCGGGATCGTGTATTGGTCGGTCGCTGGCGACCTCTCCACGCGTGACCTCGCGGCAGGCGATGCGTTCAGCGTCGCCGGCACGTTGACAGTCTTTCCACCGGATGGCGGCATCGCGCCGACGAGAATTAATCTCCAACTCGGACTGATTCCGGCCTTCGATGGCGCGGGCGCGCAGCTCGTCCAGACAGCCAGCTTCGTGACCACCCTCCTCAGCCCAAGCGGGATTCCGATCGAACACGAAGAAGCGGCCGTACTCCAGCTTGGGGGGTTGCCTGTCACCCTGACGCCGGACGACGATGTCATCCGGGCCAGCTTCACGCTTGACGCTCTGCTCCCCAGCGACCTGCCGTCCGGTACCTACCGGCCGGTCCTTACCGCACACCCCGAGGGCACGAACAGTCCCGTCGCGTTTGTCGAAGCTGAATCGTTTGCCGCTCACACCCTGGGCACGGAGGGCGCCGAACTGCCGCTGCTGCGCGTCGGTGAGCCGCACGCTCCGCGACTCACCCCCATGCTGCTCGTCAACTCGCCGAGCCAGGGTCAGCGGGGCGTGATCTCTCGCGAGGAGCGGGGCCGCGTTGGCTTCGTAAACCGCATCGCCACCGCGAGTGATCGCTTCGTGATCGAGCCGCGCGAGCACGTCGACGGCGAGCTTCGCCGATACCGGCTCGAACCGTTCCTGCCTCTCACGAGTCTTACGGACCGCGCCCTCTCCGACATCCCCTCCGTGCCCTTCGATCTGCCCGGCGGCACGCTCAGCGTCTCCGTGAAGGAGCCTAGCGGTGCCCTCAACGTTTTGGGTCCCGCGCCCATCGTCCAGATCCGCACCGGCAACGGCGCCATCGCAGGCGGAGACCCGCTGAACAACGGGGGCGGAAACCCCGGTGCCGTCCTCCAACTCACCACGCTCTCCGACGACTTCCTTTACTCCTTCACGGAATACGGCCGCTATACCATTACTGTCAGCGGCAGCGTCCCCGACATCCACGGCACCCTCTACCGCTTCGACGGCACCTTCGACGTCTGGGTCGCCGAGACCCTCGACATCGACTTCGCCTCGCTTCCCGGAACGCCGTTCGAAGTTGGCGATACATTCCCGTTCGTTGCGCGCGTTTCCCCCGGCGTTCCCGCCCAGATTGAATGGGCGCTGGAATTCCACCCCCTCGATGGCACGACCGCCGTCACACAGTCCGTCCAGACGCAGGCCAGCCGCTTCGGCTACGCGGGCGGCGGCGGCGAGAGCTTCACCTTCTCCACCGCCGGCGAATACGCCGTCACCGTCAACGCGTCCTATACCGATGGCGATGGGCGTCTCTGGCTGGCCACGCGCCGCTGGGGCAGCGGCGTCGCGAGCCCGGACAGCCCCATCATCGCCCACGGACGTCGTGGCATCGACGCGCAGCAGGAGTCCGATCGCCGGGCCTGGTTTACACGCGCCTCCACCAGCGTGCTCGAAGGCGGAAACCACATCAGCTTCCCCTACTTCACGGGCGACGTAGTTTGGACCACGAACGCCGACTCGATCCAGCCTCGGCTCAGCATTGAAGACACGGACGGAGCGATCGCCGATCTGATCGCGGCGGCGTTCAACGACAGCGCGACGGAGGGCGGCTTCGCCGAGCGCAGTGTCGCCGGCGCGCTGCCCCTCCACCTCCAGAACGACTCGCAACTGCCTCTCCCCATCCTGCCCGACTTGATTCAAGAGGCGTACGCCTACGTCGCCGTCGAACGCCCCGGCATCCGCGTGCGCGAAACGATCCAGACCGATCGCACCAAGTCGCCCTACTGGCGCTTCGATGACACCTATCTGCTCCAGCAGGGCGTCGGGCCGCTCGGCGACCTCCCCAACGACCTCAAGTGGCAGTTCGCGGCCACGGTCTTCAAGCGCAGCGACGTCGCGGCGGCCGACATTTCCATCTACGGCTCCCTCTGGGTCATGATCCCCGACTCCGATCCCCTCGGTTCTCGGGTCTTCCCGCCCTTCCAGGGCGCCGCCGGCGGACCCTCCGGCGGCCCGATCTTGACTTTGAAAGGCGAAGAGATCGACCTCTTCTTCCTCCCCACCACAGTCCAGGCCGGCGCCGTCCTCGAGGTCGGGGACCGCTTCGTCTTCGCTGGCCACGTTGGGCCGCCCCTCGCCTCCAAGGTCACATACACAGTCACCAACCCCAGCGGGGCGGTATTCGGCGGAAACGGCCAGGCCAACGCGATCGGCTACTACGCCGACTCCGAGGGAGCCTTCACCGTCGACGAACCCGGCATCTGGACCGTGCAGGTTGACGTGCTCCACGACGGCGACACCTCGGCCGGCCTCGCCGAAGCCCCCTTCCCCTCCGGTGGCGTCCTTGGCTCCGATGACGGCAGCTACACCTTCTTCGTCGTCGACTCGAACGCACCCCCACTCGACAGCGGCCTCGACGCCGCGTTCAGCATCGCGGCAGTCTCCTTGCGCGGGGGCGGAGTTGCTCCCGTCCACCTCTTCGTCGACATACCCGAGGGCTGGACCAGCATCGAAGCGACCTACGTCATCCGCATGCCGGGCTACATCCTCGAAACCGGTGACCTCACGCCCGTGGCCAACGGCAAGATCGAAGTCGTCTACGACCCTGCCGCCTTGAGTGACGACTTTCCCAACATCGATCTCACCAGCCGCTCGGGTTCCGATCAGGGTCTCGCCGACGAGATCGTGATCGGCGTCTATCTTGGCGGCATGGACGCTGGCGGTGCCGACGTGCACGCCGCCAAGCTCTTCACCCTGGTGGGAGAGGATATTTACGATTTGAACTGAGGCCGATATGCGCTGGCAAACGGGTCTGTTCTTGGGGGCGTGCTTCATGACATTGACCGCGCTGTTCCTTCTCATGCAGGAGGGGGGACTCATGCAGGAGGGGGGGGCGCCGCGGATCAGCAGTCAAGCGCTCGCACCGCCCGCCGCCTCCGATGGACCATTCGTCAATACGCCGCCGCCCTCCACGATCGCCACCGTCGTTCACGCGCCCTGGGACACTCTGTTCGTCAACCGCGAGACCACCGCCGTTGCTCTCGCGGCTGACCTTGGTAGCTTGGCTCTGTTCCGCTGGCGCGCGGACCTAAAGTCGTTTGAGTCCTGGCGATCGGGCCGGCTGTCCCACTTCAACAGCCTGGATCTGCTGCATCCCGGCGACACCGTCTGGGCCTTGAGTAAGGGGGAGGCCGAGTATCAGTTCGATGTGCTTCCGTCCGCAACCACCGTCGAACTCGAGCCGGGCTGGAACCAGATCCCCTGGCAGGGCAGTGAGGCAACGCCCCGCGCGGTCGCCGCGATCCTCGGCGTAACGCGTCTCTTCCAATTCGATGGAGCATCGCAATCGTTCCTCAGCTTCGACACGGCGGGGCCGGGACGGCTTAACTCCCTGCAGCGGATCGTGTACGGCGCCACGATCTGGGTTCTTGCAGCGGAGGCGCGTTCCGTTGAGTTACTGCCGCCGCTGCTCGGGACGCTACCGGGCCCGCGGGCGGGGCGAAGCACACCGCTCGCCTTATCGGCGGATGGGACTCGTCTCTACGTGACCAACATCGACCCGGGGACCATCACCATCGTCGATACGGATGCCCGCGAAGCGCTCGTGGAGATCGCCGTCGGCAGCGAGCCGCGCGGCCTCGCCCTCGATCCCCGCGGACCACGGGCCTACGTGTCTTCCTTCAGCGACTCGACACTGCAAATCGTCGACCTCGTCGACGGCACCGTGCTGCGAAGCGTCGGCACCGGTTCCTCGCCCTACGGGCTCGTCCTCAGCCCGGATGCGCAGTGGCTCTACGTCGCCCTAGACGGCGCCGATGCCGTGGTGGAGTACTCCACGGCCACGATGTTGCCACAGCGAACCTTCGCCCTGGAAGAACACCCCCGCGGGCTCGCGATCAGCGGCGACGGCACACGTCTCTACGTGGCCCACATGTTCAGCGGTCGCGTATCAGTGGTCGATTTGGCGCAAGGGACGGTCCTGGATGTCGTCTCGACGGGGACGGAGAGCAGCAACGCCCAAGCACTGACGATCCACCCGTCGGGCGAGAAGGTCTACGTCCCGCACAGCCGATCTCGCGTGTCGAATGCGAATCTCCAGTTCGACACCACGGTTGCACCGCTCGTTTCCGTTATCGACGCGGCGGAGATCACTCACCTGCGATCTGAGTTGATCGGCATCGACGCGGTCGATCGCCCGGTCAACATGCCGTTCGCGATCGCCTTCTCGACAGATGGCGCCCGCATCTACGTGGTCAACGCGGGCAGCAACGACGTCTCTGTGATCGCCTTGACGACCGGGCTCGGGGTTGCCCATATCGAGGTAGGGAAGAATCCGCGCGGCATCGTGATCGATCGGGAACAAAGGCTCGCGTTCGTCGCCAACACCCTCTCATACGACGTCTCCATCATTGATCTGGAGAGCCAGGTCGTGCTCGGGGCGATCGCGGTCAGCGCCTCTCCCTTCGAAGCGGATGTCCAACGAGGCAAAGAGATCTTCTTCACTTCCGCGACGCCCGATGTCGCACGGGATCAGTGGGTCAGTTGCGCGGTCTGTCACTTCGAAGGCTTGCACGACCAACGAACCTGGCAGATGCGGGACGGGCCCCGGAACACTCCGCCGATCTTGGGGTTGAGCGACACCGGTCCGTACCACTGGTCGGGAGATCGCGTCGACCTGTTCGATTTCCAGAAGACCATCATCGATCGCCAAGGCGGCACCGGCCTAAGTGATAAGGACAACGCGGCGCTGGCCGCCTTCCTAGGCTTACAGCCATTCGAGCAGAGTCCCTTCAGGACATCCGATGGCGGGCTGACATCGTCCGCGCAACGGGGCGAGAATCTGTTCTTCGCCAACGGGTGCAGCACGTGCCATGCCGGTGTGGCCTTCACAGATCGGCTGCGCCACAATGTCGGCACCGGCGACGACGAGCGCGGCGGCTCGGCGTTTGACACCCCCTCGCTGCTCGGCCTTTACGACACCGCTCCCTACTTCCACGACGGCAGCGCGGAAACGCTTCAGATTCTCCTCACGATGAGCGACTCGATGGGCGTGCACGGCATCGCGGCGCTCGCCCCGCAGGACATCGCAGACATAGCCGCTTTTCTATCGTCGTTGCCTTGACCGGACCATCACCGACCGAGATCGAGCGGCGGGGTCTCGCGCAGACCGCGGAGTTCTTCGGCGAGACGATGACTGCTGCCGAGGTGACCGAGGCGATCCTGATCGGTCACCCGCAGGGCCACCTGGAGAGCTTCAAGGCCGCGACCGGTCAGGGCTAGCCTTCGACCAACAGGGATTAACCTCCGGGATAGCGCTCCAGAGCGACCTGGCCGATGTACTCGTGCGTCTCGGTGGGCGTAAAGGGCTGCATGAACGGGCCAGCCCGCACGTCTCGACCCAGGGTCTTTCAGAAGAAGGTCGAGGCCCGCCCCGCGGACCCCCAGCCCGCGTGGAACTCGGCGTGCCAAAGACGGGCACTGCGTGTTTGTGGTGCGAGGGCATTCGCTACCGTGCCCGCATGCGACTGAATTCCCGGTCCAGGCGCCTCACCCCCGTGCGCCACCGACTAGACTGCGCCGACGCAACCCCGACCGGCTGCTGAGGAGGTCACCGCTATGCCACTGACCGCGGATGACCGCGTCGAGATCCAGATGCTCGGCGCCCGCTACAACCATGCAATCGACTTTCACGACCACGAGGCTTGGGCCGACACATTCGTGGCCGACGGCTGCTTCATCTCACCCCAAGGGCGCTGGGACGGGCGCCAGAAGCTGATCGCGTTCTCAGAGGACTCGACGACGAACCCGATCCGTTCGCACCGCCACTGGACGAACAACTGGGTGATCGATAGCGACGGCGACGACGCGACGTCCTCGTGCTACCTCAACCTGATCGACGTGATGAACAAGGGCGCCACCCTCGTGACCGGGATCTATCGCGACCGTCTGCGCAAAGTGGACGGCGCTTGGAAATTCGTCGAGCGCAACGTCTCCATCGATTCGGCCGACTAGCCGCCGCCCGGCAGCAGCGAAGGGAGCACGGCG
>CAUYZA010000175.1:0-6429 GCA_963577225.1 Dehalococcoidia bacterium
ATCGTCGTCGTCCAGGAAGATGCAGGCCCCACCGGGGCGGTGCTTGAGCGCCATCACGGCGCGCGCCTGGTGCGGGCCGTGCGCGAAGCGGATCCACCAACCCGAGCGCTGCTCGATCTTGGCCTCGTCCTCGTCGACGAAGCGGAGGAAGTCGGTGGGGCGTTGGCCGGTACCGTCCATGACGCGATCGACGTCGGCGTCGGTCACCATCACGATCGTGCCGCGGCAGCAGTTGCCGCAGCCGGTGCAACGAAAACCGAGGTACTTTTCCCAGTCGGGCACCGCGGACCCTTCCTCAACTCCCGATCCGGACGGGCGCGGGAAGCGTATCAGCGCGCCCCGGTAGCGGTCGGTCCGAGTTAGCAGGGACCGAAGTTAGCAGGCGAGCTGCGCGGCGAGGGCGTGAAAGTCGGAGGCGACGTAGTCAAAGGAGGGGTCGGGGCTGAGATCAACGTCGCGGCTCGGGCCCGCCTCGTCGGGGCGTGGGATGAAGGCGGTGCGGAAGCCGACGGCGGCTGCGGCTTTGAGGTCTCCCTTGTGGGCGGCAACCATCATCACTTCGGCCGGCTCGCAGTCGAGGATTTCGGCGGCGCGCTGGTAGCACTCGGGCTGGGGCTTGAAGGCACCCGTCACGTCGGCGGCCAGCAGGCAGTCCCAGGGCAGCCCGGCATGCTTGGCCATGTCGGCCAGCAGCGAGATGTTGCCGTTGGAGAGCGTGGAGACGACGAAACGGCTGCGCAGCCGCTGCAGGCCCCCGACGGAGTCGGGCCAGGGATCGAGGCGGTGCCAGGCACGATTGAGGTGGTCCGTCTCGTCTTCGCTGAGCGCGATGCCGCGCTCCGCCAGCAGCTTGTCCAGTTGCAGACGGTGGAGCGAGTCGGCGGTCTGGAACGGCAGTTCGCCGTCGAAGACGCGGCGCATGCCGCCCATGTAGCCGTCGTAGCGCCAGGAATCGACAAAGGACTCCCAGTCGGTCTCGATCGACTTCTCTTCACCGAGGCGGCGCAACTGGCGCAGGACGGAGCCGCGCCAGTCGACCACGGTGCCGAAGACATCGAAGGTCAGCGCACGAATTTCGGGGTGCATGGTCAGCTCACTTTCCGTAGGCGCCGAGTTTAGTCGAGCGGAGAGGCCGTCTCGACGAACGCGGCGTCCTCCGGGTCCTGACGGGCCCAGGACTCGCTGATCGTCTCATCGTGGTTGCGCCAGGTGCAGCGCACCCAGACGCCGTTGGGGATGCCCGCGCCGGGCAGGACGGCGCCGTGCAGATCGACGATGTAGCCGGAGCGAGCGCCGATCACGGGACTGTCGCCGGCACGGCCGATGGTGCGCGCGGGCCGCTCGATGGTGAACGCCTGGACCACAACATCGCGGGCGGCCCCGTCGCCGCTGTTGACGATCTGGACTTCGTCGTCGTCGCCCAGCAGGCGGCGCGGGAGAAGGTGGGCAGGGGCGTCGGTCAGGCCAAGCCGCGCGCGCTCGTCGAGGTTGGCGGGGCGCGGCCAGTTCCAGCGTGGTTGGGGCCAGGTCCGGAGCCAGCGCCAGATGGATCGCGGAATTCGTCGCATGGGCCGAAGGCTAGCGGGGTGAGCCGCCGCTCTCGGCGAAGAGTTCGAGATACTTGAGGCCGGAGCCGGTCAGCAGCAGCAAGATGCGCTCGTCCGGTTTGACATCGCCCCGCTCGCGCAGCGCCGGTAGCGCGGCGACAAGTGCCGCCGCTTCGGGCGCGGCGAGGATGCCCGTGCTGCGAGCAAGTAGACCAACGGCTTCGAGAATGGCCTCGTCGGTGACGGCGATCGCGGTGCCGTCACTGTCGCGGATGGTGCGCAAGATGAGGTAGTCGCCGATCGCGCCGGGGACGCGCAATCCGGCGGCGATCGTCTGGGGCTCGACGATCGGATCAGCGAACTCCTCACCGGCTTCGAAGGCCTCGACGATGGGGGCACAACCAGCGGCCTGGACGGCGATCATGCGGGGGCGGCGATCGTCGATCAGGCCGAGCGCTTGAAGTTCGTCAAACGCTTTCCAGATTCCGATCAGGCCGGTTCCGCCGCCGGTGGGGTAGCAGATCACATCGGGCAGCGACCATTCGAGCTGCTCCGCGATCTCGAAGCCCATCGTCTTCTTGCCCTCCAAGCGATACGGCTCCTTGAGCGTGGAGACATCGAACCAGCCGTGCTCCTCGGCGGCGGCCAGCGCGTGGCGGCCGGCGTCGGAGATGACGCCGTCGACAAGCTCCAGGCGAGCGCCCACCGTCGTCACCTCGATTTGGTTGGCGAGGGGAGCGTCGCGCGGCATGTAGACCGTGGCCTGGAGGCCGGCCGCGGCGGCGTAGGCGGCCAGCGCGCCGCCCGCGTTGCCGGCGGTGGGGATGACGAGCTCCGTCAGGCCCAGCTCCTTGGCTTTGGAGACGGCGGCGCTGAGGCCGCGGGCCTTGAAGCTGCCGGTTGGATTGAGGCCTTCGTCCTTGAGCAGGAGATCGTCGAAGCCGAGCGTGTCGGCCAGCCGCGGGGCGGGCAGGATCGGGGTCCAGCCCTCGCCCAGCGTAACGACGTTGGCGTCGTCCAGGACGGGCATGAGCTCGCGGTAGCGCCAGATCGAAGTCGCGCGGCCGGGCAGGCTGTCCTTGGTCAGAGTGCGGGCGGCAGCGGCCGCGTCGTAGCGAGCGACCAGCACCTTGCCGCAGGCGGGACAGGTGCGCTGGGGCAGAGCAGGGTCAGCCTGCTCCGCGCAGTAGCTGCATTCAAGCCTCGTCAGCGCGGAGGGATAGGGCACGTCGACTCCTGCTGGCTCGAGGCGCGACCGGGACGCCGTCGGAGAATCGAGCGTGACCGACGGGGGGTCAACTGTCTGGGCTCAGGACCGGTCGGCAGCTCATCGATAGTGGGGCGGCGCAAGCCGCCGCGCTGCTAGCCTTGCGGCCTCTTTCCAGGCCGGGAGTCGAAGGGAGAGGCCCGAGGAGACGCGATGTACGAAGACATCCTCTACGACGTGCAAGACCCCGTCGCGACGATCACGCTGAACCTCAACGCGCTGCGCGACCGCACCAGCCGCGAGCTGATGCAGGCCCTGGCCGAGGCGGAGCAAGACCCGCGGGTGGTCGGGATCGTGCTGACCGGAGCCGGGCGCGGCTTCTGCGGCGGGCTGGACATGCAGGCATTGGCGACGATTCAGGAGGCGGGCGAGATCGCGTCGTACCGAGAGTCGGACGACGTGCCGCAGGCTGAACCCGGCGCGCCGCTGGCGGAGGGCTACGGCTACATCATGTCGCTGCGCAAACCGGTCGTCGTGGCGGTCAACGGGGCCTGCGCGGGGTTGGGCTTCTCGCTGGCGATGTTCTGCGACCTGCGCTTCGCCTCGGAATCGGCGATCTTCACGACGCAGTTCGCCCAGCGAGGCCTGGTGGCGGAGCACGGCATGGGCTGGGTGCTGTCGCGCCCGATCGGTCCGAGCCGGGCGCTGGACGTGCTCTGCAGCGGGCGTCGGCTGAGCGCGAACGAGGCGCTGGAGCTGGGCCTGACCAACCGCGTGGTGGCGCCCGAGGACCTGTTGGGCGAGGCGCAGGGCTACATCGAACAGCTGGCGTCGACGGCCTCACCAAAGGCCCTGATGCAGATGAAGTCGCAGGTCTATCGCTACCTCAACCAGCCGCTGGGCACCGCGATGGCGGACACCGGGCAGCTGCAGGACATCAGCGTGAAGTGGCCGGACCTGCAGGAAGGGATCGCCTCCTTCGTGGAGCGCCGCCCGCCGCAGTTCTCGCGCCTTTCCAAGGCAGAGCCTCAGTGGGGCCGGGACGAGTAGAGGCAACGGTGACCGAAACGCCGCTGGCGCTTGGGGGGTTTAAGGTCGTCGAGTTCGGCGACTTCATTTCGTCAGCCTACGCTGGCAAGCTGCTGGGCGACCTGGGCGCGGACGTGGTCAAGGTGGAGCCGCCGGCGGGGGACTCGGCGCGTCGCCACGGGCCGTTCGCGAACGACGAGCCCCACGCCGAGAAAAGCGGCCTGTACCTGTTCCTGAACAGCAACAAGCGCGGGGTCACGCTGGATCTCGAACACGCGGAGGGCCGGGGGCTGCTGCGCGAGCTGGCCGGTTGGGCAGACCTGGTGATCCACAACCAACGGCCGGGCGACCTGCGTCGCTGGGGGTTGGACTACGAGTCGCTGGCGGCCGAACAGCCAGAACTGGTGATGAGTTCGATCTCGGTCTTCGGGCACGGCACGCCGCACGAGGACTGGGCCGCCACGGCGCTGACGGCGACGGCGGCCTCCGGGCTGGCGCGTTACATCGGCGACCCGGATCGCTCGCCGCTCTGGCTGCCCTACAGCGCGGCGGATATCCAAGGCGGAATCCACGGTGCGATCGCGGCGATGCTGGCGCTGCGCGCCCGCAAGTCGACGGGGGAGGGCCAGCATGCCTGGGTGTCGATCGTCGAAGTCATGGGAACGACGCTGCGCGGCGACTCGCTGCCGCAGTACATCTACGCGGGCCAGCTACGCGGCCGCAACGGCGCACACAATCACTCCTTTTATCCCTGGCAGGTCGCAGCGGCGAAGGACGGCTACATCGAAGTGATCACGATGGTCGACGACCAGTGGAGTCGCTTCATGGAGCTGATGGGCAACCCGCCCTGGAAGGACGATGAGCGACTGGAGAATCGCTGGTTCTCGTCGGAGTGGGCGGATGAGCTGGACGCCTTCTGGCATCCCTGGCTGGCGGAGCGTGGTAAGGCCGAGCTGTCCCAGCTGTTCAAGGCGAACCACATCCCGTTCCAGCCGGTGCATGATGTGTCGGAGGTGGCGGAGTCGGAGCACTTGGCCGGGCGAGACTTCTTCCAGGACGTTGAGCACCCCCAGGCGGGGAGCTATCGCACGCTGGGCGCGCCCTACCGCTTGTCGTTGACCCCGTGGTCGATTCGAAGGCCGCCACCGCTGCTGGGCCAGCACAACGACGAGATCCTGGGCGAACTGCTGGGCCACGACGCGACCGAGCTGGCCAGCCTGGCCGAAATGGGGGCGCTCTGATGCCCGGCCCGCCGCTGGAGGGACTTCGGGTCTTAGATCACGGCCACGTTTGGGCCGGGCCGCTGGTGGGCCTGATGTTCGCCGAGATGGGGGCGGACGTGATCACGGTGGAGGCCCCAGCGCGGCTCTCCGGCATCGACATGGGTGGCCTCTCGGCGGCAGCGGTGCTGGGTGGCACGGACAATCCGACCGTCGACGACCCACTCAGCTACCACGGCCTGGGTCGAGACAAGCGCAGTGTGACAATCGATCTGGGGCAGGAGGCGGGCAAGACACTCTACAAGCGCTTGGTAGCCGAGAGCGACGTGATCGTCGAGAACTTCGCTCCCGCCGTGATGCCGCGCTTGGGGCTGGGCTACGACGTGCTGAGCGAGGTCAACCCTGGCCTCGTGATGGCGGCGCTCTCGGCGTCCGGCGCGACGGAGGGACCATGGCGCGATCTAGTCACCTACGGGCCATCGCTGGGCGCGCTGTACGGGCTCAAGAGCGTGCAGGGCTATCTGGACAATCCGCATCCGCGCGAGGACCGGGCCGACCTCGATCCTACCGCCGCCGGCCACGCCTTCTTCGCGATTCTGGCGGCGCTGGAGCATCGCGACCGCAGCGGCGAGGGCCAGTTCCTCGACATCGCCCAGGGCGAATGCGCGGTACAGCGCCTGGCGGAGCCGTTGCTGGACTACTTCCTCAACGGACGCGTCGCATCGACGCAGGGCAACGCGTCGCCGCGGCTGGCGCCGCACGGGATCTATCGCGCGGCGGGCGACGATTCCTGGATCTCGATCGTCGTGCGGGACGAGTCGGAGTGGGCGGCGCTGCTCGAGTTGGCCGGAGACGGGGCCGGGGCGCTGAGGCAGGATGGCTTCGCCGATGTCGCCGGGCGGCTGGCGGCGCGCGAGGAGCTAGATACCGCCGTCGAGGCGTGGACGAGCGGGATCGATGCGATGGAGCTGACGGAGTCATTGCAGGCCGTGGGGGTTCCGGCCTTCGCGGTCATGGGGCCGGCGGAGCTGGCGGCAGACGAGAACTATCGCGCGATCCAGATGTCGGGGGCGGTCGTCGCGACGCCGGGCGGCTTCGGGGCCAGCGAGATCTATCAGGGCGTGGTCTGGAAATTGGAGAAGACGCCGGGGCGGATCAATGCGCCATCGGCGGTGACAGGGCAGGACAATGAGGCCGTGTTCGGAGGGCTGTTAGGCCTGTCCGAGACGGAACTTCGCGAGCTGGCCGAGGCCCGGGTGATCTAAGGATGATCCGGTAGCTGCGAATCGAAAGGCGAACCAGATGCGCGGGATGATGCCGGACGACCTCTACGCAATCCACTGGATCTCCGACGTGGCAATGCACCCTGACAGTGATCGCGTCGCCTTCGTCACGAGCCGAATGGACCGGGAGTTGGATGAATATC
>CAUYZA010000176.1:0-6410 GCA_963577225.1 Dehalococcoidia bacterium
CGACGCCGCCCTTGTTCGACGCGATAGCAATGATGTTCTTGACGCCAACGATCTCGGCCTGCCCCTCGCGGGGCGTGAACGCCGGCACCTCAGCATCCCACTCCAAGGCGACGGCAGACGCGCCAGCCGACGTGAGGGCGGCGGTGACATCTTGCTCGATCGTGTCGCGCAGCGGGCAAGCCGGCGTCGTGAGCACGACGGTGAGCGATACGGCGCCGTCCTCCACTTCGATGTCGCGCACCATGTTGAGGCTGACCAGGTCGCGCTGAAGTTCTGGGTCCATCACGCCGCGCAGGGCCTCGAGCGCGACTTCCGCGGTAAGCGTCATCGTGCTGCGCCTTGCCGGATGGGAGCGGAGATGCAGACGGCAGGGGAGGACGACCGGCACCGTCCCGCGGGCAGGTCGCGGCCGGCGCTGGGGCGGGCGATCGGGCATGGGCCGCGTCGAGGGGTGGTCAGGTCAGCCCCCCCGGACCAGGGAGCGGCAGGCGTTGGCGCCGTGGCATTGACAGCCTCGAGCGCCACCGGGGCACCCATCAACTTGCTGACATATTCGGTGTGGAATGTGCAGATCTCCTCGAGGCCTTCCGCCACGCGTTGAAAGACGCAGTTGTGCTCGCGCACCTCAAGGCCACCGCTCGTACGCCGCAATTCCGCGAAGCCGCTCTCGTCGCGCAGGATTGCGACGGCAGCCTCCGCGCGCTCGGGCATGGCAAGCGGCTCCAGCGCTTCCAGATGGGCCGCGGCGGGCCCGGGCGGCTACGCGCGAAAGGCGCCGTTGCGACCGCTGGGTGTGGTCCAGGAGGCCGTCTCTCCGGCGCTGGGCGCGGCCATTTCCTCCAACATAAGCCCCGCGAGGCGCGCGTAGGACTTCCGGGAACCGCTCGGCGCTGGCGGGCGTCAGGCTGTACACGCGCGCGGGACGGCCGGTTCGCCGCCGTTCTGTCGCCACCTCCACCAAGCCGTCAGCAGCCAGTTTGGAGAGGTGCCGACGGAGGGTCATGGGAGCCAAGCCCAGGCTGCCCGCCAGCAGATCGATGCTGGCTCCTGGCTCGCGTTTGAGGTGATTTAGGATGCGCTGACGCGTGTCGTGCATTTGTGCAATCGTGCACGGAGGGGGAAAATGAGGCCCAAAAGGGGCATCCGTGCGGCTCGATCGCAGCGTATGGATCAATAAGAGACGGTGTCAAGGTTTACACGCTTCAAAGCGTAAGAAGTACTCCAACCCCCTTGACCGTCAGAATGTCTGTTCGTAATTTAAGGGTGACGATTCGCGCGGACTAGAGCCCGACCGGGGCTAACCGAAACAACTAGCACGCGGAACGGCGCAGGAGGCAAGATGGCTACGAAGACGGTAAGCAAGTCGCAAGGACGTGCCACGCTCACGCGCGCGAAGGCTTCCTCGAACGGCGAGAAAGGGCGCACAACGACCGCCCGACGCCGGGCGCACAACCACCACTGGGTGATCAATGCGCCGAACGGGCCGACGAGCTCGGGGACCTGCAAGGTCTGCGGCAAGAATCGTGTCTTTCCCAACTCGTCCGAAGATTCGATCTGGGACGGGGCCGAAGGTCGCTCCCGCTGGAACGACATGGGCACCTCGCGACGGCGCAAGGCGCAGCAAGAGCCGGTGGCGGGAGAGAACGTCGTTCAGGTCTGAGCGAGACGTGGACGTTTGAATCGAACAACCGCCCTCTTGGGGGCGGTTTTTTCGTGGCCGGGTATCGGTAACGAGTGCGGAGTAGACTGCCCGGAGAGGGGCAAGCGTTGGCGCGGACGACAGCCGATCTCACAGTCGACCTGGCCCCAGGGGCGAAGCGCGGCCTCCTATTGCGCAACCCCGTCATGACGGCCTCCGGCACCTTCGCCAACGGGTTGGAGTTCGCCAAGATCTTCGACCTCGCCCGGCTAGGCGGAATCGCCTCCAAAGGACTCACGCTCCAGCCGCGGCAGGGCAATCCCACCCCGCGCGTGGCGGAGACGCCAGGCGGGATGCTGAACAGCATCGGCTTTCAGAACGTCGGCCTACGCAAACTGATGCGCGACGTCTGCCCCGTCTGGGCCACCTGGAACACGCCCGTCGTGGTCAACATCCTGGGTGAGTCGGTCGGTGAATTTGCCGAGCTGGCGCGTGAGCTGGACGGCGTACCGGGCGTGGCCGGGCTCGAACTCAACATTTCCTGCCCCAATCTCGACCAAGGTGGGATGGAGTTCGGCGTCGACCCCGGCATGACGGCGCGGGTGACCGAAGCCGTACGACAGGCGTCGACCCTCCCCGTGATCGTGAAACTGACGCCGAACGTGACGGACATCGTGCCGATCGCCCGGGCGGCCGAGCAGGCGGGGGCGCACGCGCTCTGCGTGGCCAACTCCTTCCTGGGCACGTCGATCGACGTGAGTACGCGCCGCACCCGCACCCACCGACCGATCTCCGGACTGACTGGCCCCGCGATCCGACCGCTGGCGGTGCGACTGGTCTGGCAAACAGCGCAGGCGGTGTCGATCCCGATTATCGGCAGTGGCGGGATCGCATCGGGCCGGGACGCGCTGGAGTTCATCCTGGCCGGGGCGAGCGCGGTGCAGGTGGGCACCGCAACGTTCAGCAACCCCTACGCGCCGCTCGAGGTGCTGGAGGGAATCGAGGACTACTGCCGCGAGAATCAGGTAGCGTCGCTGACGGACCTGGTCGGGGCGGCGCTGCCGCGGGACTGACAGCGACGACCTCGCCCTCCCTCGACTGACGACGGCTTCATGCCCAGCGTTAGCCGAGAGCCGGCGGCAGTTGCGTGGGGAGAGCCAATGTCCGTTTGGCAAATCGTGATGACGATCATCGCGACGATCTACGCGCTGATGTTTCTCTACGTCCTCGTCTCGTCGATCCGCGACTGGGGACAGACCGATGCAGTGCGGTCTGTAGTGAGGTACTGCCCCACCGGGCAGCCGCTGTCAACTCTGCGCCGACGCGCGTGAGGCCGACGAACGCCGCCCACAAGGGTCGGAGGCACCCACGTCGATCGGGCAGCCCGGCGGCTAGCAGCGATCCCTAGAGGTGGTCGCCCGGCGTCAGGCCGAAAGAGTGGATCAGGCGGCCGAAGCCCATGAACGAGACGATCGCCCAGCCGAGTTCCACGATCTGCTCGGGCGTGAAGTGCTCGCCAAGATCGTCGAACATCTCCTGATCGATGTTGTTGTGGTCGATAAACAGGCGCTCCGTGTAGCCCAGAGCGGCCTTCTCGTCCGCGCTGAAATCACCGGCTGACCAGTCACGAACCTGAGCGACGAGATCCTCGTCAAGTGGGGCTCCCTCTGACAGAGGGAGGCGGGCGGCCTGTCAAACCGCGCAGTCGTTGAGTTGCGCTAAGCGCAAGCGACAGATCTCCTTGACGCGACTGGACACGGCACCATCGGCGCGGATCGGACCGTACCACTCGTTCCAACGACGGAAGACGTCGGGCGCTTGCCCAAAGAGGCGGACCAACTCCCCGCCGTCCTCCGGCAGATCACGCTCCGTCAGTTCGCTGTCGCTGAGCAGGGGCAGGCGGGGGGCTTGTCGATCGGTGGTCATGGCGGCTCGATTCTATTTGCGGCGCCGGAAACGCCGGTGCTGCGGCCGTGCGGGTTGCCGGCGAAACGGTCAGAGCTTGGTCGGGGTGGACAGATTCGAACTGTCGGCCTCGCGGCCCCAAACCGCGCGCTCTGCCAAACTGAGCTACACCCCGATTCTCACGGCGCCTATCTGAGCGTCGACCGTATGACGCGACGTAGCGTCCTGCAAGCAGTGATTGCTCCCGCGAGCGGGCCGATAGATCAGCGCGCCGAGGCGCTGGTACGCTCCTCGACGAAGGCGGACCCATGAACACGCCCAAGATCCCTGCCAGCGCCGTCGTCCTGCGCGTCATTGCCATCCTGGGGATGGGCTTGACCTTCTCAGCGTTCGTGCTGCTGATCGTCGCGGCCGAGTGGCTCTTGGCGGGAATCTTCTCCGCCGCGTTCTTCCCCTTCATGGGCGTGATGTATTTCGTCGACCGGCTCTGGCTGGCCGCGATGGACCCGAACGACGGCTGAGCCCGACCGCGCGCTACGATGCCGCCGGACCGTGGGCCGGGGGATGGGACTCGACCGTGGATCTCGCACGTGCCGTCGCAACGTTGGGTGGCCCTGTCATCGCGGAGTGCGCAATGATTCCGGCCGGATTGGCTGGGGACGTCGGAATCGCCGCGGCCGGCGGCGTCACCGGTGGTGCAGCCGGCATGCTCGCCAGTGGCAAAGAAGTCAAGCGTCGACGTTAGGACCGGGTCGCGCCGGGCGGCCACAACGGCGACCTCTACGCGGTACTGGGCGAGTCGCGAGTGGCGTTCTTCGAAATGAAGCGCAGCATCCTGCAACGCAAGTCGTTGGGCCGGCTGCTGATGCAGTCCGCGATTACCGACATCGCCGCGTGCGAGTTCACGCCCTCGCGAATGGGCGCCAGCGACCTTCAGCTCGAATTGCAGGACGGCACGACATACCCACTGCTAGTCGCGCGGGTCAATCGATCGCGCGGCGAGGCGTTCAGCGCCGCCTTGGCGACGCGCCTCAAGAGCTGATGCGCAGAGCGATCCGAGCTACTCGACGCTGATCGTGATCGTCTTGATCGCGTCGCCGGCTTCCGAGTCGCTGCCCGGATCCCGCTCGCGGATCGTGTGGATGACTTCGAGTCCCTCGCGCACGCGGCCGAAGACCGAGTACTGGCCGTCCAGGTGGGACACGTCGGCCAGACAGACGAAGAACTGCGAGCCGGCCGAGTCCGGCGCGGCGGTCTTCGCCATCGACAGTGTGCCCTCGGTGTGTTTGTTGTCGTTCACCTCGTCTGGGACGTTGTAGCCCGGGCCGCCGGTGCCAGTGCCGGTCGGATCGCCGCCTTGCGCCATGAAGTCAAGGATGACGCGATGGAAGGTGATGCCGTCGTAGTACCCGTCCTGCGCCAAGAAGACGAAGGAATTGACGGTCTCGGGCGCGACGTCGGGGAAGAGGTCGGCGACAAAGATGCCGCCCTTCGCGAGTTCGATCGTGGCGCTGTATTTCTTACCGGCGTCGAGCGCCATCGCCGGGCGCGCATCGTATTGCTTAGCCATTGCAGCTCCTCAAGACATCCTGGAGGCGGGTTGGATCGGTAGTGAAATCAGCATACGGGCGAGTGAGCCAAGGCGCAGGCCGGGTGTGCTCCAGCGCCGCGCGTCAGTCGCGCTCATAGACCGCAGAGCGCGTTCAAGAGCGCGTGCGCCACCCGTCGACGCCGAGGATGACGCGGACGACAGAACGAGGATTGCGTTGACATTTTCTCTTGTGAAAGTAATTCTGCCTTCTGGGCTGAAGCTTCGGGAGACGTCGGCGGCCCCCGCGGAGGTACCAACGTGGACAACGAACGACTCGGGATGGACGAACCCTTCGCCCCCAACAACATGCGCGCCTACGCGGCGGAGCTTTTCGGCACCATGCTCTTTGTGCTGATGGGCACGGGCGCAGTTGTAGCGGTTGTGGGAACGGGGGTGTTGGGAAACGACCTGCAGGGCGGATCAGCGCTCGTCGTCATCTCCATGGCGCACGGCCTCGGCATCGCGACGATGATCTACGCGACCGCGAACTACTCCGGCGGCCATCTCAACCCGGCCGTGACCTTGGCGATGATCGTGACACGCAACATCAAGGTCGCACCGGGCGCTGCCTACTCGCCGCACAAATGCTGGGCGCGGTCCTCGCCACGACGCTGCTCTACCTCGCGATCAAGAACTCGGTCGGCAACCTCAGCGACTTCGGGGCACACGGCGTCAACACCGACATCGTGGACGGCAACGGGGGCCCGCTGGTGATCGAGATCGTGCTGACCGCGGCGCTGGTCAGTATGATCTTCGCCGTGGCCGTCTCCAAGCGGGGCTTCGGCGTCATGGCGCCGTTGGCCATCGGCTTGACGGTGATGCTGGTCCACTTCGTCGCGGTCTTCATGACAGGCGCCTCGGTCAACCCGGCACGGACCTTCGGGCCAGCGCTCGTCTCCAACGCCTTCGACTCGTTCTGGGCCTACCTGCTGGGCCCGGCGATCGGCGCGGTCCTCGCCGGGGCGCTCTACCACCACGGGTTCCTCCCCTCGGAGGGGGAACCCGTGGCGGAGTCCGGCGCGTAAGGGGCGCGCGAGGCGATCGGTCGAGCGTTAGCGGCTGGCTTTGGCCAGCGCGCGCCCGGCGGTGCCATTGCCTCGCGCACTGCACGTGCCGCACAGCCCATAGAAGTCCACCCGGGCGTCAGTGAGCGCGTAGTCGGAGGTCTCTTCCGCGCGTTTGCGGAGGCGCTCCAACTGCAAGTCGTAGTCTTCGATCGCGTTGCATTCGCGGCAGACAAGGTGGCCATGCGGCGTCATGTTCATGCCGTCGTAG
>CAUYZA010000177.1:0-6372 GCA_963577225.1 Dehalococcoidia bacterium
GTGGCGGTGCAGTTGTTCGTTTGGGTGATCTCTCCAACCGTGCTCGGATCATCGGCGCAGGCGATCAGGTAGTACGCCCCCGGCGCCATGCCATCGGGAATGCTCAGCAGGTCCAAGTTCGGATCGGATGCCCCGGCGTCGAGGATCGGGACCGCATGGTCCCCGACAAGCAAGGTGTCGGCCGACCCCTTGGTCTGGTTTGTGGAGAGGTAATAGCGGGTGATCGAGGCGCTCGCCGGCCCGCTGCCGATGTTGCGGGTGGCTTCGCCCACGAGCAGCTGGTCCCCATCCGCGGTGACCAGGAACGCGAGTGCCGCGACGGTCAGGTCCGCACAGCCGTCTTCCTCGCGGCCGATCCAGGCGGACCGGTGCTCCGCATCGTTATCGGTGCCCCCATCCTGCATCGTGCAGAAGGAGACGAGCCAGGTGTTGCGACAGTTGTCGTAGGCGACCGAGCCACCGTAATCCCCAAAATTGCTGCCCGGCGAGTCATTCCCGAGCCGGAGGCGGTGGTTCTCCCAAGGAGCGGGCACGCTGGAATAGCTGTCCCAGATGAAAGCCTGGGCCGTGGGGTAGAACGGCCTGCCCATGACGTAAACGGGTCCGGCGATGGCCCCGCGATTGTTGACCCCGACGGTCGTCAGCTGCCAGGCGTAGTTGGGATGCCAGATGTGCGGCTCGGCCACGCGCGTCATATCGGAGGTGCGGAAGATCGCGACACGCGTGTGCGGGAAGGGCCAGCCGGCCGCGGCATCCTGGCCAACATGCCACATGAACCCGACCTGCTCGCCGGCTTCGGCCGCCCTGTTACTCAGCCAGCCGGTCATGATGCGGCGGTTAAAACGCCAGCAGAGATTCGTTCCGTCCGGCGCCATGCAAACAGAATCTCCGCGATTGCTGGCCGGGAAGGTGCTGATTGCCCGCGTGAACCGGGAGATGCTCATCGAGTTGTCGGTCGCCCGATGGCCCCCAGGTAATCGGCGAGAGAGATGGCAGTCGCCGACGGAGGGCTGGCCCGAAGCGGACCGCGATGACCGCCGCCGTCATGATCGCCGGGATGACAAGCAGCAACGCGATGGTGCGCCAGCCAAGTCCGGCCCATTCGATGCCGAGCACGCCGATCCCACCGAGGAGCAGGCCAACCAACACGGGCGCCGTCGTGTTGCCTATCTGGGCCCCGGTCGAATGGGCGGCCATCGCGAATCCGACCCGTTGCGGGTAGCGGACCGCGAGCTCCGAAAATGCGGGGGCGTGCCACAGCGATGTCCCCGCGCCGATCACGATGAGCGCGACAAGCGTCAACCAGTACCAGGACGAGAGCCCGATCATCAAGTACGCCGCGCCGACGAGCGCCATCGAGATCATGAGCAGCAGTGGCACACGATGGCGGTACATATCGGTCAGCAGCCCGGGCCGGGACGTTGGCCACGCCGGAGGCCGCGTCGCGGGCGCCGAACATCGCGCCAACCGCCGCGTCGGACAAGGCGAGCGTCGCCTTCACCTCCGGCACCAAGATCAGCACCGCCCCCTTGCCCGAAATGCTTTACTGCGTGCCCGAGTGAGAGCCCGTACAGCAGCCGGCGGCTTAGCCCCTCGGTCTCCGCTCCTACCGGTTCGGCGCCGGATGCGTCGATGCTCGCCGCGGGAGCCGTGGTCTCAGGCATGCGGGCGGAGCGGTCCGGATGGCGAACTGCGAGTCGGGAGCTCGACCACGGCCGTGCCCTGCAGTGGCCGTTCGCCGCGCTCGTTCTCAAGGGATAGATCGAGGTGGACTCGCGGTGAGGTCTCGGCGTCGGTCACAAGCGCCACCGAACGCAACCGGTCCCCGTGCAGGACTGGGCGTCGGTAGCTGACATCGATCTCGACGATATGGCCAAGTGGCCCCATCCAGTCGGTCACGAGCCGTGTGATCATCGCCAGCGACATGTTCCCGGGAACGATGGGGCGTTCGAGTCCCTGGCTGCGAGCCGTGGCGGTGTCGGTGAAGCGTCCGGAACCCTGGTCTCCGCTCCGGTCGCGACCGCCCCGCTCGGACTGTCCCATGAATTGCCGCACGTGCTCAGCCGTCGGATGTTGCGCCTCCTCGAACTCGTCCCCCAGTTCGACGTCATCGAAGTAACGCTGCTCGATCGGATCGGACATCGGGCCTCCCTCGTCGCGACCCTAGCCGTCGAGCGCTTTCACTTGGCGCAGCACCATGGAATGTTCGGTCGCCGCTACATCGACCCCATGCTGATTGGCGTAGCGCGTCCGGCGCACGATAAAGACCATGCGACCGCTCCGCCCCGTCTTCTCGTAGACCTCCTTCACCTGCGTGAAGGCTTCGATCGTGTCGGCGGGCCGGATCGGCGCGAAGGTCTCGAGGCGCGAACCGGCCATGAACTGTTGATCGCCGAACCGTATCTGCGGGTCTGGACCAGGCTGCAGCCGCGCCGTGTTGAGGATACCCGGCGGCGCGACTAGCCCGCCGTAGGGCCCCTTCCGCTCCGCCCAGTCGACGTCCGTGTAGAGGGGATTCGTCTCGTCGAGTGCTTCGCAGTACTCGCCAATGGAGTGCAGCGTGACCTCAAGCGAGCCGACGTAGACCTCTTCACCGATCGCGCTCTCATCCATCTCGACCATGTCACCGCCCAAATTCCCTTGCCCGCTCGTCGAGGGAATGTGCGCAGCTGAGGGCAGCGCCCGGCGCTCAGCGCCGTCGCGTTCCTCCCCAACACGAATGGGGCGGAAGGCACCGCTGCGCAGGGCCGCAACCAGGTCCTCACTCGAGTTGACGCGCGCGTCGAATTCGGTGAGGCAACGTCCCAGCGCCGAGACGAAGTGGGCATCCGAGCCCCCGACGGTCAGCAGGCCGTGTGTCTCGGCGAGATCGAAGGAGCGCCCGTTCTCGTAGTCGCTGCTTCCTCCGTTTAACGCCTCGATGATTCCCACGGTCTCGAGCGAGACGCCGCGCTCGCCGACGTGCTCCACAAGTCCGATACGTGGGCGGCCTGCGTGGGCGCCGACGGCGATGCCTCCCGTCTCCTCAGCGACCCGGAACACGTCGGCGTACGGCAGCGAGACATCGCCCACGTCGAAACGCTCGAGGAACCCGGCGCTGACGCCGTACACGAGGACATGCCCGACGTCCGTCTCCACTTCGATCCCGCGCAAGATCGTGACGCCGTACTGCGCGGCCAGCGCGGAGTAGTCGACCTCGTCAACGTAGCGCCGATGTTCCGTGAGCACGAACCCGTCGATGTGATACCCGTTCTTGCGCCGGGCTTCGACCCACTTGCAATAGCCCTCGACGGTGCCGCCCGCGTCGTCAGAGGCGTCGGTCGAGTGAACATGGAGGTCGAAGTAGGACTGCTCAGTCACGCAGATCTCCCTGGACGCTCGGTGCGTAGTCCGCCTCAGAGCGTGCCACAGATGCGCGTTCGTGGCGACGTATCGTCATGCCCGCGCTCCCTCGCGTGCATCCCTTCGCCTCAATAGGCGCGGCAAGGGTGCCCGCGGGAGGCGCTGACCACCCCCCATGCCCCGTCCCAGCCGCACCCCCTCAAGGGGGGAAATGCCTTCGCACCACAAACACGCAGTACCCACCTTCGGCACACCGAGTTCCACGCAGGCCGGGGGCGCTCGCACCCACCTGGCCATCGTTCGTGCCCCTCGCCATCCGCTAATCTCCGGCCCCAGGAGGTGTACAACCCCATTCGGGAAGGAGGCGCGGTGGAATCCGGAGCCGGAGCAGACAGCGTGGGACCCACACCTCGTCGACGATCAGTGTTCCCAGGCCCTGATACAGGATTGAATCTGTCGGTTGTGCCCGGGAGGGCCCGGCAATCTTCTCAGTGAGTGCCTCTTCGCCTTCGGCTACGGGGAGCTATACTTCGGTCAACCAGGGAAACGCCACATCACCACGCTGGCCGAACCCCGCTTTCATGTCGTCGATGACGAAATGTCATCTATCGAGTACTGCTACTCCCAGGGCTGGACCGATGGGTTGCCCGTGGTCCCGCCGACCGAGGATGCTGTTTCTGCAATGATTGCGGCGAGCGGCCGGAGGGCCGATCAGGCGCTGGCGACTCACGCGCCGACCGGTCGTGTATGTACGGTTCACGCAGCGGCAGTCAACGCGGTGATGGCCGGGTGCCGGCCGAAGTATTTCCCGATCGTGGTCGCCGCCCTAGAGGCCGCTGATCGAGACAGATAGACGTTCCACGGTTCCACGGCGAGCACGGGTGGCTCGACACCGATGCTGATCGTGAGCGGACCGATCGCGGAGCAAATCGGGATGAACGCGGCGGCCAACGTTTTCGGGCCGGGGAACCGTGCCAACGCGACGATCGGTCGTGCGATGCGGCTGATCATCCTCAATGTCTTCCAGATGATCCCCGGCGTATCAGACCGCTCTACGCAGGGCTGGCCCGGCAAGTACGGCTGCTGCATCGCCGAAAATACGGCCGCCAGCCCCTGGTCGCCTTTGCACGACAAGCTCGGATTCCGCGGCGGCTCCAGCGTGACGGTCTTCGCCGCGAGCGGATTTCACAACATCGAGAACCATTACACCGACGATCCCGAGGCGCTGCTGTCGACATTCGCCGACGCTATGGCGTCCTTAGGGGCGTTCTCAGATGGGGAGTCGGTGATCGTCATGTCCCCGGAACACGCCAAGATTGCGACGAGTCGCGGCTGGTCGAAGCAGGACATACAGGAATTTCTGTTCGCGCAGGCCTGGCGAGAACAGGGCGAGTTGCGCCGTGCTGGCAAGGTCCCTCACGATGCCGAGCCAAGGGACGACAAGGCGCGGGTTCATCGTGGGCTGGGCCCAGACGACATCCTTATCGTCGTCGCGGGGCCGACGCTGGCGGCCATTCGGCGTTTCTCACATCGTGGAGCCGGGCGCGAGGCTCTCTGCGTCAAAGTCGAAGGATCGAATCCTAAGGAGGACATCATGCCATTGCGACTGTTAGACCCAACCGTCCTCGCCCCTCCGGTACAGGCTGCTGCTGCCCCACGCCTGAAGTCGCTTGAGGGGCTCCGGATCGGTGTGCTCTGGAACGGTAAAGTCAATGCCGACACCCTGCTGCGCGAGACCGCGAATTGCTTCTCGAAGCGGCATGGCTGTTCTCTAGTGTCCGAGGAGCGCAAGCCCTCCGCCTCCATCGTCGCCAAGCCGCAGGTGCTGCAGCGCCTGGCAGAAAAGAGCGACTTCCTGATTACCGCAGTCGGTGATTGAGGGTCCTGTTCAACGTGCAGTGTGCACGACGGCATCACCTTTGAGCAGCTCGGCAAGCCCGCGCTCGTGATTTGTACGCACCCTTTCGAGCCGACCGGTCGCATGATCGCGGAGACGATCGGTCGCTCTGATTTTCAGTTCGCGCTAGTCGATCACCCAATTGGCAGCGCGACGCCCGAGGCGGTTCAGGAACGAGCCGCCGACGCCTACCGTCAGGGACTCGCGATTTTGCGGGGCCAGGTAGACTAGGGACCTCCGGCACAAACGGATCGAAGTCAATCGAGATCTGGCCAGGCCGCTGCCAAGCGAAAGAGGCGCGACACGCCATTCTTCGCCCTCGGCACAGGTCATTGCGGACCGATGACCATAGGCTAGGGCGGTAGAATAGCCCTCGGCACGCCGAGTTCCACGCAGGCTGGGGCCCAGAGGTCGGGGCCAGACCCTCTTCTGAAAGACCGCGGGAGCTGCTGCCGCGAGAACGGGGGCAGTTGATGGACACCTGGGTAGCGGCTCACGTCGTCCCGGGACACGGCTCGCTTCGAGCGGCTGCGGTTGGATAGGTCCGGCATCGCGAAGGCCTTCGTTCGAGGCAAGCAAGGCTGACCGCCGGTGACCTTGCCCCACCTGTAGTCGATCACGCCCACTGCTACCTTGTCCGCCCCAGCCAAGTCCTTACACCGTGAATGGCCAATGATGGAACTCCTTTTCCAAGGCGGACGAGTCCTGACGATGGATGCCCTCGATCACATCGCCAGCGGCGTCGCCGTGCGCGATGGCCGCATCGTCGCCGTTGGCGACAACGACGAAGTGGCGCAGGCCGTCGGCCCCGACGCCACGGTTGTCCCGTTGCAAGGCCGCGCCTTGATCCCGGGATTCTGCGATCCCCACAATCACTTCAGCATGACGACGTTTGAGCCGCGCTCCGTCGATTGCCGTACCCCGCCGCTCAAAGACAAGGCTGCTGTGCTCAACGCGATCGCCGCCGCCGCCCAGGGTGCCCCTGCCGGCCAATGGATCTGGGGGCTCGGCTACGACGCGGTCCTGGTGGTCGACAACGGCGAGCTCCTTCGCGGCGAGCTGGACGAGGTCGCGCCGAACAACCCCGTGTGCATCATGGATTTCTCGTATCACGCGTGCTACGCCAACTCGGC
>CAUYZA010000178.1:0-6369 GCA_963577225.1 Dehalococcoidia bacterium
CAGAGCAAAGTCCCGGTGGGGGGGGGGGGCCAGAGCACCCTCAACGAGCGCCCGCTCTTCCACCTCCAGATTGCCGAGGCGGTCGCCGCGGCATCGTCAGCGCGCACCTGGCTCTACCAAGTCGTGCAAGAGAACTGGGAGCTGGCACAAGCGGGCGAAGTCCCACTCGCCGCGCGCAACCTGCTGGCACTCGCCGCCGCTCATGCCACGAAGAGCGCTCGCCAGGCGATCGAGGTCATGTACCTGGCCGCAGGAGGTTCGGCCAACTACAACAAAAGCCCGCTACCGCGTGCCGGGCGCGACATCCACGCGCTGACACAACACGTCGCCACCTCGCCGCAGCAATTCCCGAACGCCGGACGCATCCTGGCCGGCTTGGAGCCGGACAGTCCGTTCATCTTCCTCTAGTGACCGGGTCGACCCGCGGCCCATCCCGGTCGTCGCTCCCGGCCGTTTGCCAGCCCTGCGGCGAATCCCCTAGCGTCCTTCTTAGAGAGACGCGCTTAGGGAGACCCGAATGACTTCTGGCTCGCGGCAGCTCACCTGTCACTGGCCCAACTCCGACAACGAACACGGCGCGCCCATGCTTTGGCTGGGCAGCTGGCTCGTGGGCGCTAGCGGCGAAGAGGGCGACTGGTTCCACAGCGACCGCGGTTCCGCCATCAGCCGGCACGCCGTCCCCCAAGCCGCGACCGGCCTGCGCGTGCGGCGCTGGCCGAACGAGGGCTTAGAGTCCGAATACGTCGACCTAACCCCCGTGCCGCGTGGCCCCGTCCTCGTGGACGAGCTGCCCTTTGAACGTCCACAAAGTTTCAGCATGCTCGAGGCCCATCACGTCGCGCAGCCCGACCCAGCCTGAAGGCCAGTCAGAAGGAGAAGTCCCATGGTCGCCACCCCCGCGAACCCCAACGCCTGGCGCACGGAAACCCCCGGCACCGAAAGCTGGCAACGCACCGCCCGCCCCGGCGACCCCAACAAGTACTTCATGGTCTCCTGCGACTGCCACGCCCAGGAACCAGCCGACCTCTGGGCCAAGCGCATCGAACCCGAATATCGCCACCGAATCCCCCGCCAAGAAGTCGACGACGACGGCGTCAAGTGGCAGGTCACCGAGGGCCATCGCCCCACCAAGATCCGCGACCTCAAGTTCGAGGGCGAAGATAAAGACCGCAACGAAGCCGGCTACGACATCGACGAGCGCCTGCGCCACATGGACCAGGACGGCGTCGACGTCGAACTCGTCTTCCCCAACAAGGGCCTTTCCATGTGGGCCACACCCGACCCCGTCTTCTCGCAGGCCATGTGCCGCGTCTGGAACGACTGGGCCGCCGAGACCTTCATGTCTCACCCCGACCGCCAGGTGCCCACCGCCGCCATCGCCAGCGGCGACATCGAAGGCGCCATCGCCGAAATCGACCGCGTCGCCAAACTCGGCTTCCGCTGCCTGACTCTGCCCAACCGCCCCGTCTGGGGCCCCGGCGACGGCAGCGAGGACAACTACAACCAGAGCAAGTTCGACCCGCTCTGGGCCAAGATCGAGGAAGTCGACCTCCCGGTCACGCTGCACATCTCCACCGGCAAGGACCCACGCGGCGCCCGCGGCCGCGGCGGTGCCATCATCAATTACGCCGTCCACTCGCTCTCACAGTCGATCGAGCCGGTCGCCACCATCTGCAGCTCCGGCGTGCTGGAGCGCTTCCCCAATCTGCGTTTCGCCACCATCGAAGCCGGCATCGGCTGGGTGCCCTGGGCCCTCACCGCCATGGACGAGGCCTATCACAAGCACCACATGTTCGCCTTCCCCAAGCTGGAGTTGCTCCCCAGCGAGCACTACCGGCGCAGCTTCTGGGCCAGTTTCGGCGAGGACCCGCCCGGCCTCGCGCTCGCGCAGCAGTTCGATCTCACCGACAACTTCCTCTGGGCCAACGACTACCCCCACCACGAGGGCACCTGGCCCCACTCGGCTGCCGCCATTGAGCGCACCATGAGCGAGATCAGCGACGAGGACCGGGCAAAAATGCTCGGCCTCAACGCGGCCCGCTTCCTCAACCTGGAAGTTCCGCAGAAGTAACAGCGAGCCGATCCAACCCCTTCTTCCCACGCTGCGCCGGCCCGCGCCGGCCCGGAAGTCGACTGCTCACGTCTGGGCCGCGAGACCCGCGATCGCCTGCTGAGCCGGGCGGAGATGGATATCTTGTTTGACCAAGGAGGCCGCCATGACTCCCGACCCAACTCCCCGCCAGCCCATCGTCGTTCGGCCCGAGCAGCGTGATTCCGTGCCCAGTGCGGCCGGGGGCGATATCTACGCCACGCTCGCGACTGGCGACCAGACCGCCGACGGCTACTACCTCACCCACGCCATCGTCCCGCCCGGCGGTGGGCCACCCGCGCACATCCACACCCGTGAGGAAGAAGCCTTCTACTTGATCCGCGGCGAGCTGGTCTTTCTCGTCGGCGACGAAGAAATCACGGTCGGAGCTGGCACCTTCCTCACGTCCCGCGCGATACCAAACACCGCTTCCACAATCACGCCGATGAAGACGCCGAGATGATTTTCTGGTTCGCCCCGGCCGGGATCGAAAGCCTCTTCCGCGAGCTGGGCGAGCACCCGGAGGACATCATCGCGATCGGCGAGAAATACGGCGTCACCTACTTCTTCGACGAGTAGGCAGGCTCATCGACTCCAACCGCCCGGCATGCCTCGCGCGCCGCGTCCTGTTAAGACCTCCGCGGAGATCGATGGCGACCGGCTAGCTAAAAATCGTCGTCTCCGGGTGGAACGCCGCCCAGCCGTACCACTCCGTGAAGAACGACGTCACGAACGTCAGCTGCACGCCCGCCAGCTCGCCCTCCAAGCCCAGCCAGCTGGCCGGCCAGCGGGTCCCCGTCTCCACATCTCGGATCGCGCCGTCGACGCGCTCGAAGCTCAGCACCCGTCCGTCGCTCAGGGCCCGGTGGTAGGCCAACGACGGGACGCCGTTCGCATCCTCCAGAATCACGACCGGAATCCCGTCTACCTCGGCCTGTCGCGGCCTGGCGGTCCCCACCTCGATCGGGAAGGTCACCGCCTCTGACCCGACCAGCACACCGATCACTAACTCCCCCGCGGGCAGTCGTTCGTCGATCCCATCCAACGTGTTCAGGAACCCACCACGCAGGGCGTCGCGCCCGAGCTGCACCTGTTCGCGATAAGCGTACCCGGTATCGACATCGATCACCGTCGTCGACGGATTCGCATCCACCCAGGCTCCCCAGGTCGTCATCTGCAGCGGCAGGATCGGCAACTGCGCACCCTCCAGCGAACCCGCCACGGCCAGCCCGTCGAGATGACCCCAGGTCGTCCCGGTCTGGTCGTCCACCATCTTGACGACGCCGTTATAGAGCCCCGCCGCGCGGAACGTCAGCCGCTGCCCGTCGATGGAGGGGTCGAACCCGACCCCTGAAGAGCAGGCGATTCAAAACGAAACCAGATACGGCTGGCCTCCCAGAACATCGTTGGCAACGTGGTGGAACGTCATCATGTAGACGGGGGTAGGCGCGGGCATCGCCGTTCTGGATCGCGCCCAGCACGAGCGTCTCCGCGTCCAGCCAGGCGGCGTCCGCCGGCAGAACGGCACGCGGATCGTTGAGCGGAGGAAAGCGCCCGCCGCCGGTCATCTGAGTCGCGTCGAACTCCACCGCCTCTGCCATCGGCGGCGGCACGGGCGCTCCTGTCAGACCGCTTGCAACAGCGGTTACCTCTTCGTCGCCGCGGTCGTCGGCAGCTTCGTCCGCCTCGTCGACGGACTGCCCAGCTCCCTCTTCAGGCGCAGCCACGGCGTCCTCTTCGGCGCCTCGGTCGACAGCTTGCTCGACCGAAGCTGCCGCCGGTGGCAGAAGAGTCCTCCGCAGCCCCACCGCTACCACAGACGGTCAAGCCCAGCGCCGCCAGGCCAAACAGACAGCCCAGCAGAACCAAGTTCCGAGGCCCGCGGATCGTTCGCATGACCGCACGCTAAGTCCGCCAGATCAGCGGCAGCGCGCGATCACGTAAGAATCTGGTAAAGCCCTCAGACTGTGCGGCGACCGACTGGACGCCCGCGATCATCGCTGAGCAGGCGCAGCCCGGGCTCGACTCCGCCTAACCCCCAACGCTGCCCTCGGCGACGATGCAGATCGTCCCATCCTCTTTCTCCACCCAGGCCACGACGCCATCGCGTCCCGCCTCGTCAGCCAGCGGCCCCGTCCGCACCGCACGCGCGCGCACCGTCTCGTTGGGCCAGACGATGTTGGTGAACTTGACCAGCAACTTGCCGCCATTGACCCAGGACGAACCCAGCCCGCCTTGCAGCACCTCGCCCACCATCGACATCGTCATCTTGCCGCCCACCACCACGTCCCGAAAGCCCAGCTCCGCCGACGCCTCCTTGTCCGTGTGGTAGTTCTTGCGCCCGTGGAAGAACTGGCCGCACATCTCCAGGCTGACTGCCCGTTCGATCGACGGCAGCTCGTCGCCGGCCGGCACTTCGAAACTGCGCGCACCCTCCTTCTTCTTCGGATCGCGCAGCACGGCCTCGCCGCTGCTTTGGCTCAGCACGAAGCTCTGATGGTGTCGCTGCACCACCGCCACCTCGCCGCTCGCGTCGCGCAGCGTGGTCTCGGACAGAACCACGGTGCGAGCCCGCCGCTCATAGATATCCTCGATTGCCGCACTGGCTACGTAGGTGGCGCCCACCGCCAGCGGCCGTTGAAAGTCCCACTCCTGGCGCAGCCAGAGGTTGCCGAATCCGTTGCTGAAGCCACCTCGCGCCGACAGATCGGCGTTGTTCGCCAGCATGCAGGGGGCCGCGCCTCCCGTCGACGGCCGGCTCAGTTCCAGCCCGGCGAAGTAGTCGTCCAGCGCCCGTTGATCCAGTTCGAACTCCGCCGACCCCAGATCCATGCCCACGAACGGTTCGCCTGTTTTGTTGGCCTCACGCACCATGATGACGGCCCCCTCTCAGCAGCAGGCTAGCCCACTGGGGTTGGCTGGCGACGCGCGAGCCGCGCGCTCCACCTCTTCAGCACCAACCCTAAGGGAACCCCCTCACTCCGCCGATGATGGCTGTGGGTGAGCGACAACGCTCGCCGTCGTGTGCGAACCGCACCGACAAGGCAAACCTCGGGAAACCGAGGGACGCAAAGCCACGGGTCGTCGGGTCCGCCCCACGATCGCCGGGCTACCGAAAGCAGTAGATCAGCGGCCATCACGCCGGATAAGCGTGACGGAAGGTGCCGCGGAAGGCGATCGCTGGTCCCGGCTTGCACTTGCGCGTGCCGCAAGCCACCCATTCGTCTCCTCCGCCTCCCACCGCCGCCGACTGCCGCTCTAGCACGGGAGGAGGAGTCCATGGACTCCCAACCGAGCACCCTCTCTACCGAGTTGGGTGAGCTGATCGAGTTGACACGACATCTCGAGGAGACGGCCCGCAGCCTAGTGCCGGCCGAGGACTTCGAGGCGGCCCGTCAGCGGGTGGCTCAACGACTGCAGGGTGCTCAAACTGCCCAGACGGCTGCCACTCGCCAACAGGTCGCGTGAATTCGTGTCACGCCAGTGCCTGTCGGCGGGCGGGGGGCGGACCCCCGTCCCCCTCCCGCCGTTGGGAACTGCTTATTCAGCTGATCGGTGGTGCGCGACATCCCGTACGGGAACACCTGTGCGCTGCCGATGATTGCTATGAGGGTGTGGCGGATGTGCCACCCCTCCGGTTTCGGACCAACCTCCGAATCACCCTGCGAACCAAGTCGGGAGTTCGACTGCCATGAGCCACCCCCTTCACGCCGCTTTCGCCGAGTGGCACGACCGCAAGCGCCAGATCGACCTGCGTCGCGACGAGGACGGCCTCACGATGCTGGCCTACGCCCCGGGTGCCGCCGTGATCATCGTGCCGCTCGCGTCTACCGTTTTCCTGTTCGGTCAGAGTGCGGTCAACGACGCGGCCAACGAGGTCGACTCCGCTCTCGCTGCCGCGTAAGCGATGTCGCAACTCTAGTGGGGGGCGATTGCCTCCCCGGCCACCCGTAGAGAAACGGCCGGCTTTGCCGGCCGTTCTTCTATTTAAGCGCGTGGTGCTCGGCCCACCTCCACACGGCAGCGGCTATCCTGCCGCCTGCTGTAGCCAGCGAGGAAAGGGCAGACCATGAAATTCGGCACCATCGTCCCCATGATCGGCGCAACGGCGGGCAGTGACGCCCTTGACGCCGTCTGCGACAAAGCAGAAGAAGTGGGTCTCGACTCGCTCTGGGTCGTCGACCACATCATGCTGCCACACAGCATCGGCGCCAAATACCCCTACAACCTGACCGGCGAGTGGATTCAGGGCACAGGCCAATGGTGGGACGCCTTCTCCG